>JAPLKY010000170.1 GCA_026387805.1 Candidatus Krumholzibacteriia bacterium | reverse complement strand
CATCTTCGCCACTATATCGACGGGAAGGGTCTCGGGCACCTGGTAGAGAGATACGTCGGCCCCCTTCACCTCGCGCGCGCCCTCGGCAACGGCCTCAGCCATCCGGTAGATATGACCGTACAGGCTGTAGAAGATGATATTGACCTTCATCGTCCGCCTCCTTTTTCAATCTTACGAATACGCGCCGAATCTAGTATAATTGAGATACTATCATAGATATTCCGCCGCGGAAGCCGGAATTGAAAAGGAGGACATCTTGAAGCTCATGCGAATACTATCCGTCGCGGCCCTCTCCCTGTCTCTTCTGGCCGGCCCGCTTCATGCGGAAAGCGCCAAGCTCAACGCGTCATTGAAGTTTCTGCGGCACGTGAGGGCCGCGGGGCTCGCGAAGGACGACGCCCGGAGACCCGCGCTCGCCGCGGCACAGGCCGACAGGATCACCGTCACCGCGAAATTCGATCATGTCCTCTCGGCCGCGGAGATCGCCGCCTTCGAGCGGCAGGGAGCCGATTTCTTTCGCGTTGACGGCGCAGTCGCCCATACGGGCTCGGTGTATGCGGTTAACGTTCCATGGGACGCTATCGACGCCGTCGCGGCGCGCGGCGACGTCTTGAAGATCGACGCGGCATGGAGGCCCGCCGTGTTCCCGGTTCTCGACGTGAGCGCGCACGAAATCGAAGCGGATTCGGCATGGCGCCGGCTCGATCCTCTCGGGCTCCCGAACGGAATCGCCGACCCGAACGAGGCGCTCGCGTACTTCGACGGGTATATCTACGATCCCGCGAATGTCTGGGGCACCGGCTACCCGAGCAACTCGGGCAACGGATATCAGACCTACTGGGACTGGCTCTATAACGATGTCAATCATAACTGGAAACGCGATTACGGCCCGGCCGCCGGCTACACGGAGAGCACCCCTTCATTCGGCGAGCAGGCGTTCGTGGCGATAGACGCCGACGGCAACGGCATCCTCGACCTCGGCGAGAAGATCGTCGCGCTCAAAACCTCGAAGATCCGCGCGACGATGACGACCGGCGCGGTCGAGCGCCTGCGGGGCGTCGATCTGATCCAGAGCGAGGCCGACGTGAACGGCCACGGCACCGCGGTCGCCGGCATCCTCGCCGGGGGGACGGTCGGCCGCCACATCTTCACGGGGATCGCCCCCGACGCCGAGATCCTCATGGGGTATTATTTCTCGGGCAATCCCATCTCCGCCCTCATCCCGTGGGCGCGCTCGCGCGGCTCCGACGTCATGCTCTACGAGTTCGGGGGCTTCGTGTGGGATTACCTCGACGGCTCTTCGCTCGACGAAGAGCTCATCACGGCCATGAACGATACGGTCATCCAGGTCACGCCCTCCGGAAACCTCGCGCGCGGCCGGAAACACGCGATCGCCACCGCCGCGGCGTCGAATTCGGTGGTGCTCCAGATCACGGCGCCCATCGTGGGCGGCACGAGTATCATGAGTCTCTGGAGCACGACGCTCTGGAGAACGTCGCTTTCCGATCTCACGTTCCAGCTGAAAAGCCCGAAGGGGGGCATGATTACGCTCACGGGAGGCGACGCATTCGTCAACGGATACTACGTCTGGTCCGACGCCTCGACGAGCCCGCGCGGCACGTGCGCGATGAACGTCTATATCGATTACAACACGAATCCGAGCCTCACGGGCACCTGGGAGCTTCATGTCCTGAACGCATCGGGCGCCCCGGTCGAGGTGATCAGCAACGTCGCCGACGACGTCACCTCGTGGGCCGACGGCGCCGAATTCCTGAACTACTACTCGAACGATCGCAACGTCACCTGGCCCGCGACGGCGGACGGCGCGTTCGTGAACGGTTCATATTCGACGCGCGGCTTCGAGGGATACGGCGGCGGCGGCGGAGGCTCGATACCCGTCGGACAGATCAGCACCTTCAGCGGACGGGGCACCCGCATCGACGGCAGGCATCTCCTCGACATCGTTTCTCCGGGCAACTATGACGTCTATTCGCTGATGTCCTCGCAGAACGGCTCGGGCTACGGCCTCGGCGGCTATCGCCAGTTCAGCGGCACGAGCGCCGCGGGGCCGCACGTCGCCGCCGCGTGCGCCCTCGTGCAGCAGGCGTTCCCCATCGCGACCATGGAGGACGTCGCGGTTCTCATCACCGCGAACGCGGCGACCGACGGCTTTACGGGAAGCGTCTACAACGACACGTGGGGCTGGGGAAAGCTCCGCATTCTCCACGCGGTGGGCGTCCCGACCGGCATCGACGACATCGCGCGCGGCGCGAAGCCGCCGCGCTTTCTCCTCGACCAGAACTATCCGAATCCGTTCAACCCGACGACGTGGATCCCCTTCTATCTCCCTTCGGACGGTCTCGTGAGCGTGAAGATCTACAACGTCGGCGGCGGGCTCGTAAAGACGCTTCGGGAGATACGGATGTCGGAGGGCGCCCACAGCGTTCGGTGGAACGGCAACGATCGCGAAGGACGAAGCGTCTCTTCGGGGATCTATTTTTGTGTTTTGAAATTCGGTAACGAAACCCAGACAAGAAAGCTCGTGCTGCTCCGGTGATTCGACATCGGCGTGCCGCATCGGGAATCTGGAGGAAGAAATGAAGATTCGCCGGGAACTGCCATCCGTCTTCTTGTGCGCTCTTCTCGCCGCGCTCATGGCCGCGGCATGCGCGGAGTCAGCGACCGTTCGTCTCACGATGCGCTTCGATCCGCCGAGGGTCGAAGAGCTCGCCGGAGGATTCTCTCGGATGGTATTTCCGGCAACCGTGCAGGCGGGAAAACCCGGCGAGCCGAGCTACCCGTTCCGCGGCGTCCAGGCGCTCCTTCCGCCGGGGGAATCGATATCGAGCGTGAGAGTCATCCGCGGCGGATGGAAGCTCATCGAGGGCTCGCACAGGCTCCATCCGATCCAGGCCGTCGTGCCCGGCATGGGGATCGACGCCGCGAAGGAGCGATTCCTGTACAACGCGGCCGCCTACAACGTGAATGAATGGGTCTATCCTCCCGAGGCGACTTTCAGGACGCACTACCTGAGGGGGCATGCAATCGCCGCCGGCACCGTAAGCCCGGTCGGATTCCTTCCCGCAACGGGAGAGATCGGCTACTACGGCACGATCGACGTCGTCATCGAAACCGCCGCGAGCGGCGAGGCGCACGAAGCGCTCCGGCTCCTGCGCACCGATCCCGGGACGGCGGAGCGCATATCTCGAATCGTCGGCAATCCCGGCGGGCTTTCGGAGTACGAGGACCTCGCCGTGCGGCTCGACGGCCCCCTCGACGCCTACGAGTATCTCATCATCACGAATGATCAGTTCGCCGAGAGCTTCATTCCGCTCGGGGATTTCTACACGCGCCGCGGGATGCGCGCGCGGATCATGACCATGGCGGAAATCGACGCGGCATATGACGGGATAGACCAGGCCGACATGGTCCGAAACGCAATCGAGGATCAGTACGTCAACCACGGCATCACCCACGTGCTCCTTGCCGGCGATTGGGACGGCGCCGCCGGAGCCCCCAAGATCGTCCCGTACCGCGGTCTCTACGGCGAGGTTCATTCCTCCTCGCTCTACACCGATGCCAACCTTCCGGGAGATCTCTATTTCGCGGCGCTCGACGGCACCTGGAACGCGGACGGCGACGCGTTCTGGGGAGAGCCGGGCGAGGACGATCCGTACTCCGAGATCGCCGTCGGGAGAGCGCCCGTGGACACGCCCGATGAGGTCGCGACGTTCATCCGGAAGACGACGGCCTACCAGGAGACGCCCGTGGCCGGTGAGATACGGCGCGCTCTTCTCCTCGGCGAGAAGCTCTGGGAAGATCCGCTGACGTACGGCGAGGACGAGGTCGAGCTCCTCGTCGGCACCCACGCCGACAACGGCTTCACAACGACGGGAATTCCGCCGGAGTTCTCGATCGTGAGGAAATACGACCGGCAGTACGGAACGTGGAACGGCACGGACGTATTCAGCGAGGTCAATGCCGGCACGAGCTGGATCGGCCACGCGGGGCACTCCAACACGAACTACGTGATGCGGATAAGCCGGACCGACGTCACCGACGTCAACTTTCTCAACGATGGGGTCACGTCGAATTTCCCCGTCCTGTGCTCCACCGGCTGTTACGACGGCTCGTTCGACAATCGTCTCGTCTCGGGCGCCTTCGAGACCGCCGACTGCATCGCCGAGCAGATGGTCTCGATCAATCATGGCGCGGTCGCCTTCGTCTGCAACTCGCGCTACGGATGGTTCAACGAGGGCCAGACGAGCGGGCCTTCGATCCATTTCATGCGCGAGTTTTTCGACGCGGTTTTCACGGAGAATTACACGACGCTCGGAGAGGCGAACCAGCGGTCGAAGGACGAGACCGTGCCCTTCCTCGACCTGCCGGATGAATGGGAGCCGGGGGCGGTGCGGTGGTGCTTCTACGAGCTGAACCTCCTCGGCGATCCGGCCCTCGACGGCTGGACCGATACCCCCGACTCGCTCGCCGTCTCGCATCCCGTCGGAATCGGCAGGAATGCCGCGGGAATCGA
>JAPLKY010000112.1 GCA_026387805.1 Candidatus Krumholzibacteriia bacterium | reverse complement strand
GATAAAAGGAGCGGAACGAATATCGCGGCTTTCTTGAGCTGCGCTATGCCGCAATAGAAATCCTCGAACTGCCCCTCGAGGCCGCTGCCCAGTCTCTTCGGCATGAGCACTCTGAACAGCAGGCGCACCATCGGCTTGCCGCACCGTTCATTGAGGAATATAAAGACCGTCGCCAGGAACAGAAGTATCCAACAGAGAATGATTATCAGCATGTTTCTCGTCAGCGCGAGAGCGAGGGCGCCCGAGAAGGCCATCGCTATCAATATCAGAAGGTCGAAGAGTCGATCCGCGAAGACGCTGGAGAATCCCCGCCCCAGCGTGACGCCCTTGTCCGTTCTCAGATAGATCGCTTTCACGAAATCCCCGAGGCGGCCTGGAGTGACAAGCCCCACATACATGCTCGCGAGATACGCGAGGAAACAGTCCCGCGTCTCGTAGTCGATCCCTTGCATCGCAAGAAGATATTTCCATCGCACGGCCTTCAGAACGACGAAACCGACCGTAAGAGCAAGGGCGATCGCCAGAACGGCGTATCGCGCGCCGAAGAGAAGGGAAACGACGTTCCGCACGTCTACCTTGTTGAGAATGTAGACGAACATCAGCACGCCGATGAGCTGGAACAACCATTTGTGGCGCATTCTATGTTCCCGCCCGGTCGATCTTCTTGACGATCAGATCCGCCAGCATGCCGATCGCACCGATCAATAGCGCCATGGAGAACAGCAATACCGTCTTGTCGCCTATGTTGCGAATGACGAATACGTCATAGCACAGCATCGCAATACCCAGGACGAAAAGGAAGAGGCTGATGGGAAGGAATATCTTGAGGGGATTGAAATACATCACGGTTCGTACGATCAACAGAATGAAATTTGATGTATCCCGTATCGGACTGATCTTGGATTTTCCGACCCGCCGATAGTAAGAAATGGGTTCGTATTTGATCGTATATCCGCTGCAGATCATTCCCAGCGTGATCGTCGTCGTGAAGGAAAATTGATCGGGAAGGATGTTGAAAAACTTTAGGGCAATCTCCTTCTTGAAGGCCCTGAGCCCCGAATTCAGATCGGGGATCCTGGTACCGGAAAGATAGTTGGCGAGCTTCGAAAGGACCCATTTTGCCGGCTTGCGACTGAGCTGTATCTTGACATCCTTGCTCGTGCGCGCGCCGACGACCATGTCGTACTCATTCATCTGAGACAGCAGCAGCGGAATCTTATCGACCGGGTACGTAGAATCGGCGTCGATGATGAGGATGATCTCTCCCCGGGCATTCTTGATGCCCGTCTTGAGGGAAGCGCCGTAGCCCCTGTTGTACGGATGTTGGATAACTCTCACGGACGGTTGCTTCTTCGCCATTTCGGCCGTACCGTCCGTGGATCCGTCATCCACCACGATGACCTCATAGGTATAGTCATGAGACTTCATGACACGATCGATCTCCTCTATCGTGCCGGAGATGGATCCTTTCTCGTTGTACGCCGGTATGATGATTGAAATGTGACCGCTATTGTCCACGACGCTCCTTTGCCTGGTTCCGATACCCGTACCAGATTCCTCGAGACATCCACCTGTTCCGCGGGGCCGCCTGAGCCGGACGACCGATGCGACGCGCAATATCATCCGGCCGGCTTGTGCCGCAAGGACCAGCAGCGGATATTCGTCGTAGTGCCTCTTTCATCGGGGCGGAGACCAAGCGTTCGCGGTCTGGAAGGAGGCGGATTCGCATCGCCGCACGCTCGGTCTCAGTCAGCATGAAGGTCCTTTTATCGCCATCCTCGACGCCGGCGATAGTCCCGGCCCAGGCTCAAAGCCCTTTTATTCTACAGAACAGGGTGCTATTCTATTGGAGAATCGATTTAGTGTCAACATATTCGCGCCGCCAGCCGCCTCCAAGCGCGGCGTTCCAGCTTCCGCTGATGCCGCCCGGACGCTCGCTCGGTGACTGCAGGGAGAAAACCATATCGTTCCGCATGAATTCGAAAGGCTGACGATAATGACTTCCGATCCGCCGCGCGGGCGCGATCAGGGTCTCATGATGAGGCTCGCCCTCGTGCTCCTCTTCGTGATCTGGTCGAACGCGTTCACCGCCATCAAGTATCTGCGCGAGTGTCTGGACCCGATGCAGCTCGTGCTCGCCCGGTTCCTTCCCGCGGCCGTCTTCTGCCTCGTCTACCTGCTCGCCGTCCCCCGTTTGAGGAAAGAAAGCGCCATGATTCTGAGAAAAGCGCCGGCCGGGCTCGTCGCGATGGGACTCACGGGCGTGGCCGGGTACAATTTCTTTCTCTATATCGGGCAGAGCGAGATCAAGCCGGGGGCGGCGGCGCTGCTCACGACCCTCTCTCCGCTCTTCACGCTGCTCGGGGCCATCGTCTTTCTCAGGGAGCGCGTGCCATTCAGGCGGACGCTCGGCATTCTCATCGCCTTCGCGGGGCTCTACATCGTCGTGGCCTGGGGGAAGGTCGGACTTGGCCGCGTCACCGGGATCTCGCACGCCGAGCTCCGATACGTTCTCATCACCGCGCTGGCCCCTCTCTGCTGGACGATCTACACGATCGTCGGGAAGAATCTGCTCGCGAAAACGTCGGCCGTGACCGTGACGTATCTGACGATCATCATCGGGACGCTGCCCTTCCTCGCCGCGGCGGGAAGGCCGTTCTTCGACGCCCTCGCCTCGTTCTCTCCGATGCACTGGATCGCTCTCGCCCATCTGACCGTTCTCTGCACGCTCGTGGGATTCTGGATATGGTTCGCGGCGCTCAAGTCCATGCCCGCGACGTCGGTGGCCTCGTTCGTCTACCTCAATCCTCCCTTCGCGGCGCTGTTCGGAAGCCTCTTCTTCCATGAAACGATAACCGGATTCTTCATCATCGGGGCCGCCGTCGTTCTTCTGGGCCTGTACCTCGCTCAGAGCAATCAGGGGAAGATACCGGATGCGACGACGCAGGAGCCGCAATAAAGAGACGCACCTCATTGACAGATTCGAGAATCGGGACTATACTTGAAATAGAGGTCCCTGCCGAAACAGTGAGGCGAGCGATCTTGGAATAAAATAAAACCGCGGGCTCAACTCTTTAATAAAGAGATGCGTCCCAGGATGGCTCCCCACTCTCCGGCGGGGACTTTTTTATGCCACAGGGACGGCGTTGAAGCGCGCAAAGGGGATTATCGGAGGCGGTCCGGCGGACTCCGGTACTACTCTTCCCAGGTGTCCACTTGCCCTTCGATGATGTAGACGTAACGCTTCTTGTTCTTCTGGCGCACGTCCTTGTAGATCCACTGCTCCTGCATGCTTCCCGACAGATCGACGCTCTTCATCTCGTCGGGATAGCCCCACGACTCGAGCGCGGCCTCTCGTTTCATACCCTTGAACAGCTGACGATCGAATACCGCCTTCGCCGTCTTCTTCCCGAATTTGCGCAGGTTCATGCGGTATCGGTATTCGGGCTTCGTGAAGAAGAAGAGCTTGTTGAGCTTCTCCTCGACCGCGGCCATCGTGAGCGGGCGCTCGAGATTGAGCGCGTGCGTTATGTTGCGCCTGTTCGGACCACGGACGGTGATGGAGCCCGTCCAGTGCATATCGAGGGAGACCAGCTTCACCTTCGTGTCGCGGTCGATGACCCCCTCGGGGCCGAGGTCGATGAGCAGAGCCCTCGTCCACGCTTCCCGGCCGACGTAGGTCTGGTCGAGCTTGTCCATTTCCTGGATCGGAATGTCTTTGACGACCTTGTTGACGACGTTGCAGCCGGCAAAAATGCATACGATGAATAGAGCCAGAATCGAATATCTGGTTACCATTGCCGCAAATTCCTCCTTGGACGACTTCGGGTTACACATACCCCTGTAACATAGAGTGCCTTTTTGGATAAATC
>JAPLKY010000039.1 GCA_026387805.1 Candidatus Krumholzibacteriia bacterium | reverse complement strand
CGCGCTCTTGATCCTGCGAATCGCGACCATCTCCGCGAGTGCCGTGGAAAACTCGCCCTCTTTCACGGGGATCGCGAGGTAGCGGTCGACGCCGAGGGGACGTTCGCGCATGATCGTTTCGGAGGATTTCGCGGGGCCCAGCACGATTACGTCGAATCCGAAGAAGTTCTTCTGGAGGCGTTTGAGTATGGTGAGATAGCTCTTGTATCTGCCGGCACCCTCGATCGCGAGCACGATTCCCCCGGAAGGCTCTTCCCGCGACAGAAGACCGGCGACGTCGGGAAAGGTCCGCACCGGCACTCCCTGGCCGGCGGCCGCTTCACGGAGCAGCGTTTCCACACCCGCGCCCTGAACGAGGCTCCACAGTTCCGGATCCATCCCGAGCACCTCGAATCACTCGATGCCGTACAATTTTATCTTCTCCCGGAGAGTCTGCCGGCTTATCCCCAGGACGCGCGCCGCCTTCGACTTGTTTCCCGCCGACTCCGCGAGCGTCTTTCCGATGAGTATCTTCTCCATGCTCTCGAGGCTCATCGGATAGAGATCATCGAGACTTTTCGCCTCTCCCTTGGAGACCGCCGGCGCCTCCTCGTGCACGATCTCCGGCGGAAGATGCTCGGGCAGCAGCTCATCTTCGGCTTCGAGCAGCATCGCGCGCTCGATCACGTTCTTGAGCTCTCGCACGTTTCCCGGCCATCGATATCCCTCGAGCAGCTTTCCGACCGCCGGGCTCACCTTCTTCACGCCCTTGTTGAATTCCTTGTTGAAGACGGATATGAAATGGTTGCCGAGCGGGACGATATCCTCGATGCGTTCCCTGAGCGGCGCGAGGTGAATCGGAATCACTTGCAGTCGATAGTAGAGATCGCTCCTGAATTTGCCCTCGTCGATCGCCCGCTTGAGATCGCGATTCGTCGCGGATATGATTCGCGTGTTGACCCGGAGGTCCTTGACTCCGCCGACGCGCCGGAAGGTCTTGTTCTCGATGACGCGGAGCAGGCGGCTCTGAAGCGTGACGCCCATTTCGCCGATTTCGTCCAGAAAGATCGTACCTCCCTCGGCGAGCTCGAAGAGCCCTTTCTTTCGAAACTTCGCATCGGTGAAGGCGCCTTTCTCGTGTCCGAAAAGCTCGCTTTCCAGAAGGGTCTCGGGAAGCGCCGAGCAATTGATCTCGAGAAACGGAAATTGCGCGCCGCTGCACTCGTGAACCGCGCGGGCCACCAGCTCCTTCCCCGTCCCGCTCTCCCCCTGGATCAGAATCGTGCTCGCTTTGCTCGCGCCGATCTTCTTGATCTTTTCGAACACCTGCTGCATCACGGCGCTCCGCCCGATGAAATTCTTGAAGTTATACGCCTCTCGCTCTTTCTTGCGTAGGTCTCCCAGCTCCGCGCGCATGCCGCTCGATTCGAGCGCGTTTCGAATGGCTACCTTCATCTTCTCGAGCTGGAACGGCTTCTGGATGAAATCGTACGCGCCCCCCCTGATCGCCTCCACCGCCGTCTCGATCTCCCCGTACGCCGTCATCATGATGACGGACACTCCCTCATCGATCGCCTTGATCTTCCTGAGCACCCTGAGCCCGTCGATATCGGGAAGCTTGAGATCGAGGACTACGCAATCGACCGGATCCTCCTCGAACTTCTTGACCGCCGTGAGGCCGTTCGGAGCCTCCGAGACCTCGTATTCGGCGCCGGCGAGCGCCTCGCCGAGCGACCAGCGTATCGCTTTTTCGTCGTCGACGATGAGAATCCGTTTACCCATTGCGCGTACCTCGCTCCGTTATCCCCGCGGCGCAACGCTTCGCCGTGGCAAGCGTTTTCCGCGGCAGCTCGATGATGAAACTGGTGCCTTTGCCGGGTGTGCTCCTGTGGTAAATGCGCCCACCATGGCCCTCCGCTATCTTCCGCGAAATCGAAAGCCCCATCCCCGTCCCCTCAGGCTTGGTCGTGAAGAACGGATTGTACAGTTTATCGGCGATATCCTCGGGAATACCGGCCCCGGTGTCGGCGAGCTCGATCTCGATGAAGGCCGGATTCACACCCTCCCGCGCGATCACGCTCACGCCACCCCCCGCGTCGCACGCCTCGATGCCGTTCAGGGCGACGTTGAGAATGATCTGTTTCACCTGGTCGCCGTCCAGCATGCAGCGTTCG
>JAPLKY010000002.1 GCA_026387805.1 Candidatus Krumholzibacteriia bacterium | reverse complement strand
GAACCGGGCCTGCAGCTTATCCCTCTCCTCCTCCGCTCGTTTGAGATCGGTGATATCCGATCCCACGGCGAGAATCTCCGCGACCCGCCCTCCATGATCCAGAATCGCTTTGTTCGTCCACGCCATCCAGACTCGACGGCCGTCCCGGCAGATATTCTCGTTGATGTTGTTGATGTAGCGTTCGGGATGGTTCGCGATATCCTGAATCAGCTTGCTCAGGTCCGTTCCGTCGGACCGCCTCTCCGGCACGAGGATGCCGACGTGTTTGCCGAGCACCTCGCCGGCTCCATAGCCGAAGAAATTCTGGGCGTACTCGTTGAAAAATGTGATCTCGCCGCCGCGATTCCAACGGATGACCGCGCTGCCCGCGTTCTGGACGAGCTCGCGATATCGCCGCGCGCTTTCCGCGCGAAACTGCCGCGTGCTTTTCTCGAGCGCCTTGTACGCCGCGCGCTCCCGGCTCTGGTCGTGGATAACGAGCACCACGCCGGGAGTCTCCCCTTGCTCGCAGCGGAGAAGAGCGCCGCTGCAGGCAATGGGCCGCTCGGCGCCGCCCCGGGCGATGAGCAGGGAATGATCGGCCAAAACCTCCACAAGCCCCTCGCGCAGCACCTTGGCAACCGGATCTTCCTCCGCCACCCGCGTCTCCCCGTCAACAACGTGAAAGACCTCGGCCAGAAGCAAGCCTTTGGCTGCCTCGTTCTTCCAGCCGGTGAGGGTTTCCGCCGAAGGATTCAGCATCTCGATACGACCATGAATGTCGGTGCAAATGACGCCGTCGACAAGGCCGCTCAGCATGGCGCGGAAACGCGCTTCGCTCTCGCGCGGCACTTCTTCCGTTTTCTTGTGGCGGACAATCTCGTAAGCGGTCTCTATCGCGCCGATGACCTCGCCGTCCGCGTCCCTGATCGGCGAGCCGCTTGTCAACCACAAGCCCCGAGTGTCGGGCCAATGATCCTGGTTCTCGGGAGACATCTCGCCATTGCACGGTTCTCCGGTCTTCATGGCAATCGTTACCGGACAGTTGCGGCAGATCCTGCTCAGGCCCCACGCGGCGTAGCACCTGCTGCCTTCCAATTTCTCTCGAGACAATCCCGTGGCTTTCCGATAGGCCTCATTGCTCCAGACGATGTTGTGCTCAAGATCATGACACGCGATGATCGCCGGGGCGTTCTCGAAGACTTCCGGCTTGAACGCATCCAGAAGCCGCACCCTCAGGACGCCTTTGCCCTTGGCCTTGGCCTTGGCCTTGCCCGTGCCCTTCTTTTCACCGGCCATGATCCTGCTCCTCGCGTTGTCCATCGGATATGAGCTGCATTCCGCCGCTGATACGGAAAATGATACTCCATGTGCGGATGAATTCACTAATCTATTTCCGGGAGGAAATCAAAATCAGGCCGGGGGATCGGGGCCGGGGCGTCGATCGTCCTTCAGGAACCCTTCGAGACGCGCTCGATGTACTTGCCCGTTCTCGTGTCGATTCTGACCGTGTCGCCTGCGTTCACGAAAAGCGGCACCTGCACCCGGGCGCCCGTTTCGAGAACGGCGCCTTTCATGAGGTTCGTGGTGCTGTCCCCGCGAACGCCCGCCTCCGCTTCGGCGACGACAAAGTCGATGGAGTTCGGGAACTCCACCGTGATCGGCTTCTCTCCCATGAAGGAGATCGTGCACATGTTCCCTTCCTTGAGAAACTGCTTCTGATCCCCGAGGAAATCACCCGGAATGAAGGTCTGCTCGTAGGTCTTCGTATCCATGAAGTGGAAGGCGCCGTCAGCTTCAAAGAGAAACTGCATCTCACGGCTCTCGAGACGAATGATCTCGATCTGGTCGGTCATGCGGAAGGTGCGCTCCATGACCTTTCCCGTCTTCGCGTTCTTGAGCTTCGTGCGCACCATCGCGCGCCAGTTGCCCGGCGAGACGTGCTGGTACTCGGTGATGATCCATATCTCGTTGTCGAGATTGATCGCCATGCCCTTGCGAAATTCCGATATCGAAGCCATGCCCCACTCCTGAAGAAGTCGAATCGATCGAACCCGCGGCCGCGCGCCGCGGAACGGAACAGCCTGCCTCGCCGCGATATGTGCGTTTGAATATAATACACGGCGCGGCGGTCGCAAGCGGGAAAGCGGCGCCTCGATCGCGAGCGGAAAGACCTCGCCGCGCCGCGTCGCTATTCGGCGCGCGACCCGCTCTTGATGAGCTCGAGATACTCCATACGGGTCTTCGGGTCGGTCCGGAACGCCCCGAGCATCGCGCTCGTGATGATCCGGGCGTCGCGCTTGCGCACCCCGCGCATCGCCATGCAGAGATGCGTCGCCTCGATCGTCACCGCCACGCCGTACGGCTTCAGATGATCCATGAGCGTCTTCGCGATCTGGTTCGTGAGGCGCTCCTGCACCTGGAGGCGCCGCGCGAAGACGTGCACGAGGCGCGGGATCTTCGAGATGCCGATGATGCGCCCCTTCGGGATGTAGGCGACGTGGCATTCGCCGTAGAACGGGAGAAGATGGTGCTCGCACAGACTGTAGAGGCTGATGTCCTTCGCGATGACCATCTCGTCGTACTCCTCCTCGAAGATCGACCCGTCGAGGAGCTTGTCGATGTCCTCCGTGTAGCCGCTCGTGAGGAATCCGAGCGACTCGGCGACGCGCTCGGGCGTCCTGCGAAGCCCCTCGCGATCCGGATTCTCGCCGAGCTCGGCGAGCATCTTCCGTATCAGCTCTTCCATTTCAGCACACCTTCTTCGGCTGTTTGAGCGTCATGACGATTCCCGAGGCGATGATGCAGAGCACCGCTGCGATCATGAAGGGAGGCATCCAGGCCGTGACACCCTTCCCCTGCCCCATATCCTTGAATATGCCGGCGAGG
>JAPLKY010000242.1 GCA_026387805.1 Candidatus Krumholzibacteriia bacterium | reverse complement strand
TCTCGAACATCTCGCGCTCGATCCACTTGGCGCCCGGTATATAGGCCGCAATCGAGTTGAGCGTCGGATTGGGCTTGGCGGCGAAGGTCTTTATCGTGACGAAATAATGCTCCCTGTCGAACGGGAAGAAGAACATCACCTCGACGCCGTCGCGGTCGTCGACCGCGGCCCCGGTGTCGTAACGGGCGCCGAGATCGTTGAAGAGGAAGCGCGCGAGATCGGTCCAGATCTCGTTCTCCGCGTAGACGTATACGCGCCTGGGGTTCCGCTCCTCGATTCTGACTTTCGCGCCGAATCTCTCCGCTATCCGTTTCTTCACTTCTTCGCGTTCCATATTCGACTTTCTTACAGCTGGTTCAGGACCTTCACGATTCCCGATATGATCGTCTCCGGCTTCGGGGGGCAGCCCGGAATATAGGCGTCCACCGGGATGTACTTGTCGATCGGGCCGACGACGTTGTACCCGTCCCGGAATATGCCGCACCGGCAGCCGCACGCGCCGAACGCGACCACCTTGATCGGCCGCGGCGCCGCTTCATAGAGGCGTTTGAGCCGCGAGAGCACGTTCTGCGTGACGGGGCCGCTGATGAGCAGCACGTCGGCGTGCCGGATGCTTCCGACCAGAAGGACGCCGAAACGCTCGACGTCGAACCGCGGGGTGAGGCAATCGAGGATCTCGATGTCGCAGTTGTTGCACGCCCCCGTGTTCACGTGGAACACCCAGGGCGATTTCTTCAGGGCTTTGAGCGCGAGCGACATTCTCCCGGCCTCCTAGTATCCGACAATCGCGAGAATCATCGCGATCGCGGACAACGCGAACATCGGCCCCCAGAAAAAGCGGACCGCGTGGTCGATCCTGACCCTCGGATTCGTATTCTTGATGAGAACCATGATGACGACGATCGCGACGTACTTGAGGACGGAGGTGAGAATCCTCCATCCGATGAAATTCACGCCTCCCCAGAACAGCGTGATGATGAACAGCGGCAGGACGAGATACATGATCGCCGTGTTGAGCCGGATAATGGCGAGCGGCGCGCCCGAATACTCGATGTGCGTTCCGCCCGCGATCTCGGTCTCCGCTTCGGCGATGTCGAAGGGGAGGAAGCCGAGCTTCGCCTGCGCGCAGAATATCATGACGACGAAGGCGAGCACGCCCGATACGCTCCCGAGCATGACGCCGTTGTATTCCTGGTACATCAATATCTTCTCGAACGAGAAGCTCCCCACCTTCACGATCGTCGTGAGGACCGCGATCACGAGCGGGAGCTCGTACGCGAAGAGCAGCTTCATCTCGCGGGCCGAGCCGAGCGCCGCGAGGGGATTCCCCGACGCGCTCGCACCGAAGATGAGCGCGATCGCGGGGATCGTCATGACGTAGAGGACGACGATCGTGTCGCCGACGAACGAGCTCTCGGGCCGGAGATTGACGAGCCAGAGAATCGTCGAGGCCAGGGTCGCCGCCGCAAGACCGATGACCGGCATGAGGAGGAAGCCGGTGTGGCGCGCGCCGGCGGGCACCACGACCTCCTTGCCGAGGAGCTTGAACGTGTCGGCGAAGGGCTGGTACCACGGCGGACCGACGCGAAGCTGCACCCGCGCGGAGACCTTGCGATCGACCCAGGTCGTGAGCAATCCGACGACCGCCGAGAAGAGGAACCCGGGGAACACGAGGTACTTCACGAAATAGAGTACGGCTTGCATGACACCTCTTCGCTACCGGTTCAGCATGAAGCGGACAAAGTACCGTCCGCCCTCGACCGTGCGCTTGTACTTCTTCTCGATGGCCGCGAGCTCCTCGAACACGAGCGCGCCCGACGTGCACGTCGCCACACAGCGCGGCTCCTTCCCCTCGGCGAGCCGATCGGCGCAGAGATCGCACTTGGGGGACGTATGCCACGTCGAATAGGGGAGCATGACGCCGAAGGGGCACGACACGATGCACGACTTGCACCCGATGCACAGGTTCCGCATACGGACGATCGTGCCGTTTTCGTCCTTCTTGATCGCCTCCTGCGGGCAGACGTTGAGGCAGAGCGGTTCGTCGCAGTGCCGGCAGTGGAGCGGCACCGTCGCCTTTTCCTGGACGCTCCCGTGCTTGAGATGCCCCTGCCCGTGGTGTCCCATCGCGCACGCCGCCGCGCACGAGCGGCACGAGGTGCAGAGGTTCATATTGATATAGACGCGCTTTTCCATAGCTTCACTTCCCGCTTTGCCGGTTCAGCTTTACCGGGACGGGGCCGAGGACGATCTCTCCGCCCTGGTCGAGCTTCCACGGAAACAGCTTGCGCACGGCGGGAAAATGGATCGTCGCTCCGACCGCATTGGCCGGGAGCTTCTTCGTGATCTCGACCGGCAGCACGATCTCGGCGCCCGCGGTCGAAACCTCCACGTGGTCCCCCCGCTTGAGCTTGAGCTTCCCGGCGATCTCCTCCGAGACGAAGAGCGTCGCGACGGGGCACGTGATCCGGGACCAGTAGAAATTCCTGCTGAGGCTCCCGTCCGCCGCGTGCACCGACTCGCTCCAGGGAATGAGAACCGTCCCGGCCGCGTCGAGCTCCTTCATCGCTGAGGCATACGCGGCCCATTCCCCGGCCATGCCGTCGGCGGAGGCGGCCCGATCGGTGCGACGGGCCGGTTTCGCGGGCGCTCCGAGCTCCGCGCCCATCTCCTTCGCGAGCATCGAGAGGAATTTCTCCGCGGTAACCGCCCCGGCGAGCGGAGGCATGAATTCGCTTCGCACGAGCTCTTCGCCGAACGCCGGAGCAACGGTGCCTTTCTTCTCCATGAGGCTCGCCGCGGGAATGACGACGTTCGCGCGATCGGCCGTCTGATTCCAGAAGAACTGGGTCGTGGCGGTGAAACGCTTCTCGCGCATCGCCTTCTCGATCGGAGCGGCCGGATATACGGAGAAGAGATCGAGCCCGAGGGCGATGATCGCCCGAAGCTCCGTGCCCGCGAGCTTCTTGAGGCAATCGCTCGATCCCGCCGCCGCGAGCACCGAGTAGATACCCCACGTATTCTGCTGAACGAACTGCGGCACGAACTCCCGGTCTCCCGGGCATACGTTCGTGAGCGCTTCGGCGAATGAGAACGCGAGGGCCGGCGAGCCGATGCGCCCGAAAATATTCGAAAGGTAGGTCGTCACCTTCGCCGCCCCGAGCATCGCGCCGGCCGCGGCCGTTATCGCGTCCTTCGGGACCCCGCCGGCGCGCTCGATCTCGTCCCAGCCGAGAGCGCCGATCAGTTTCTTGAGCTCGGGAGTGAGCGCGGCGCCGGTCTTCTCCGCGGCGGCCTTCAGCAGCCCGGCGACCACCGCCGATTCTCCGCCCGGTCTGCACCGAAGATGCCTGTTGGCGAACCACGCCGTGCGGTTCGTCTCGGGGCCCACCACGATGACCTCGCTCCCGCGCGTGCCGTACTTGCCCGCAAGGACGCTTTTCGCCGTGCACGGATGCTCGGAGAAGGAATCGCCGATGATGAGGCTGACGACGCGATCCCCCGGCGGTTTCGCTCCGGCCGGCTTGATCTTCGAAAAGTCGCGGTTCAGGTACGCGCGGAAGAGCGGCGCGTCGTCGGGGGCGAAGAGCGCGATGTTGCCCGTGCCGAGCACGTCGCGCGCGAACGCCACCGCCATGCCCGCCTCCTCGATCGTGAGATTCTCGCCGAGGAGAACGCCGATCGAGTCGTTGCCGAACTCCCTCTTCACGTCGGCGAGGCTCTTCGCCGTCTCGCGCACCGCGGCCGAGATCGTCGATCGTTCGCCGAGGATAAAGGGATAGTTGACGCGGAGCGGATGCGTGAGAAATTCCGCCACGGCGTTGCCGCGCGCGCAGACGCTTCCGCCGAACTTCGAGCCCGCGCCCTTGTCCCAGTCGACGGAGAGGAGCGACTCTCCCGTGAAAACGGGACGGCGCTCGCCGCCGCGCAGGACGAGCGGGCACGCGAGCGAGCAGAACGAGCAATGCGCCTTCAGTTCCTTCATCGTATCATCCGAACACGTTCGGGACGTTCTTTATCTTGTCGTAGCACATGTCGGGGCCGTCCACGCACAGATAGTAATGCCCCACGTTGCACCTGCCGCACTTGCCCATGCCGCACGACATCTTGCGGTTCATGGAGAGATATATCTGCGGCGGCTTGTAGCCGACTTCGAGCAATTTCAACGTGACGAACTTGAGCATGATCTCGGGGCCGCACGAGACGGCGATCGAGTTCTCGAGGTCGATATCGAGGCCGTCGAGGAGCGTCGTCACGAGGCCCACCCGCCCCGACCAGTTGGGCGCGGGCACGTCGATTGTGACGGTGAAATCCACGTTCGGCGCGGCCTTCGACCACGCGTCGTGCTGGCGCTTGAAGCAGAGCTCCTCGGGCGTGCGCGCGCCGCACTTGATCGATATGCGCTTGTATTTCTTCGGACTGGCGAGAAGCGCATAGATGAGGGAACGGAGCGGGGCGAGCCCCACGCCGCCGCCGACGACGAGGACCTCCTTGCCCTCCATCTTATCCATCGGATAGCCCTTGCCGAAAGGTCCGCGAAGCCCCACCTCGGCGCCCGGCTTGAGCGCGTGGAGGACGTCCGTGACCTTGCCGGTGCGCAGTATCGATATTTCCATCTTCTCGGTGACGGCGGGATCGGAGCTCGGCGTGAAGGGCGCCTCTCCGCAGCCGGGCACCGTGAGCTGCATGAACTGGCCCGCCTTGAACTTGATCGGCCGCGAAGGAGCGAGGACGAACGTCTTGATCGTCGGCGTTTCGACGATCACGTCCTCGACCAGCGTTTCTATGGGGTAATACGGGTTCTTCATTCCATCCTACGCTTTCTTCGCGCTCCCCGCCTTTTCCCTGACCCGTCTCAGCGTCTCGCGCATGTCGATGCTCGCCGAGCACGTATCGACGCAGCGCCCGCATCCCGTGCAGTAAATCGCTCCGTGGCTCAAGGGGAGATAGTCGTACTTGTGATAGAGCCGATGCTTGACCCTGTCCGAGAGGCGCGGCCGCGGATTGGCCATCCCCGCCATGCGGGCGTAGCCGGTGACCTGGCAGGAATCCCACGCGAATATTCTCTGGAAATGCGAGCCGTCCGTCTTCTGATCGTACAGGAGGAAGCAGTAGCACGTGGGACATATGTTCGTGCACGCGCCGCACTCCACGCAGCGGGCCGCGACGTCCTCCCACATCTCGTCGCCGAGCATCGCGCGCATGGCCTCGCTCACGCCCTCGGCCCTCGGGTAATCCTTGTTCTTCCCCTCGAGATCCTTCACGACCCGCGCGCGGGTCTCATCGCGCATCTTGATCTGCGCGTCGCGCGCGTCGGCGAAAAGGTCCTTGTTCTCCCGGATGAGCTTCTCGCCGCGATCGCCGAGCGCCTCGGCGAGGTAACCTCCCTGGATCCTCGATACGACGATGTCGCAGCCCTTTTCCGGCCACGGCTTCGCGCCGAGCAGGTTGCAGAAGCAGCTCTCGCCGCATTCGCTGCAGTCGGCGCCGATGACGAGCATCTTGTCTCTTCTGATCTTGTAGAACGGATCGGTGAACTCCCCCTCGACCTGCACCTTGTCTACGAGCGCGAGCGCGGCGAGGTCGCAACCCCTCGCCCCGGCGACGACGACCTGCGGGAAGGTCTTCTCGCCCGCCATATCGTCCCCTTCGGTCGAGGGATACCCGGCGACGGGGTAGCGGAGCAGCTGCGCGAACGCCTTGAGCGGCTCCACCGTCCGGTACCCGTCGAGGCACAGGTTGTCGGGAAGCGGGAACAGCTCGATCCGCTCGAGATGCAGTTTTCCGGTTTCGGCCTCGCGCACGGGCACGAAGAGCTCTCCTCCGGAAGAGAGTTTCTTCAGGAATCGCTCGAAGTTGGTAGAATCTATAAAATGCATAGGTTCGCGCTGATGATAAAAGCGACCACTGAAGCGCTTGGCCCTGCTGCCCGAATCAACATCGCCCTCAGTGGCCTAGGCAAGAGACTTAAACAAGGTGTAATTATTCACGAACGCGGTCCGGTGTCAAGCTCATTTTTGAATTATCCTGAAACGATCCTTCGTTCCGCGCCGCGCTCCCGCTACTTCTCGTCGAGGAGCTTCATGACCGCTTCCCTGAGCGCCTCCCCGCGCACGTTCTTGAAACGAATGATGCCCTTTCTGTCCACGAGAAAAGCCGCCGGGATTGAATTGACGGCGTAGAGCTGCGCGTACTCGCTCATCCAGTACTTGCCGTCATAGAGCTGGGGCCATTCCATCTTCGGGTTCTCCCGCAGATAGCCCGTGAATTTCTCCCGATCGTTGTCGAGGGAAACGCCGATGATCTCGAACCCCTTCTTGTGGAGCTCCTCGTACGTTCTTATGACGTTGGGCATCTCCATCCGGCACGGGTTGCACCACGCGGCCCAGAAATCGACGAGGACGACCTTGCCCTTGTAATCCTGCGGAAATCGGATCTTTCGTCCCTGGTACGACGTGGCCGCGATGGGAATCGCGGGTCCGCCGATCTTGAGCTTTCTCAGCGTGCCGATCCTCGAAAGCTCCGCGGCGGCGCCCGACGCCGCCCGGGAACCGGCCGCGCCCTCGGTGTTCATCGCCAGCTTGAAGCTCCGCTCCGCCTCATCGTACCTCTCGAGCGCCATGTAGCACGAGCCCATGATGAATCTCGCCTGGGCGATCGCCTCGGGGCCTCGCTTATCGCCCGGCAAGGCGATGTAGTCGCCGAAGTGCCGTAGCGCGTTATCGTAAGCTCCGATCGACGCATAGATTCGTCCGAGCGAGTAATGTGCCTGCGCGGCCTCCGGGGCCTTGGGGTATTTCTTGAGAAAATCGAGCATCGCCTTCTCGGCGAAATCGATGTACTCGTAGGGGGTCATCGATTGAGATTTGATCCTGAGATCGTCGTTGATCCTCTTGAGCGCCTGCGCCGAGCCGGTCTGTGCGAAGGCGCTGCCCCCCGCGAGAACGACGAGCGCGATGATTGCGCTTACGATTCGGGTCCGGCGGAACCTCATTGCTGCCCCCTGTAAACGCGAAGGCGCATCCCGGGGACGGAACGCACCTTCGCGCGCGCTACGATCGATCGACTATTTCTTGACCTGAGGGACTCCCTCGGCGGTCTCGCCGACGCGGATGCTGCCCACGATGTCGAGAACGATCTCCCGGTACTTCGGATTGTTCGTATAGATCCTGATTGATCCGGCGTACTGCCCGAGCCTGCTCGACGGCCGGACCCACACCGTTCCACTGAACGATTTGCCGGGTTGAAGCTCCCGGATCTTCACCGTCATGTCGTCCCTGTTCGGCACCGCCTTGAGGATCTTGAGAGAATCCCCGCGAGCGGCGACGATATTGAAGGTCCGATCGAACGCCTTCGTCGCTCCGGGCGGTATGATCATCTCCCCGAAGTAGAGCCGGTCGGGATAGATTTCCACTTCTTTCTGGACGATGATCGACATCGGGACGCTCTTTTCCTTGATCTTCGGGAAATCGGTCGTCAGCACGATGTTGGCCACGATATTCTCGGGGGCGAACTCCTTCTTTTTCAATAACTTGATGCGGTACTTCTTCCCCTTCTCGATCGTCTCGAGCTTGAGCCCGATCTTCTCCAGGAGCGCCTTCGACGCGACGTCGTCGGCCCACCGGATGCTCGTGATGTTGATCGGGTTCGGCAGCAGGTTCGTCACGACGACCTCGAAATTGAACTTATCGTCGACGAATCCGCTCCACCGCATCTCGCGCGAAAACTCGAATGCTTTCTTGACCGTTCCCGTCACGACGAGGTCGAACTGCGCGTTATCGGGATCGTTCGTCTTGACGGTGAACTTCTTGTCGAACAAGCCGGGAAACAGCTTCTTGCCGTCGAGCCTGATATTGACCTTGCCCTCCTTCCCGGGAGGGATGACCTTGTCATAGTCGGCCACCGAGCAGCCTCAACCAGGCCTCACGTTGAGGATCTGGAGCTCCACGTCGCCGGCGTTCTTGAGCGTGAAGGTGTACAGGAAATCCTGGCCCTCGAGCACCTCTCCGAGCTGGACCGTCTTGCTCGCGATGACGAGCCGGGGAACCTTCCCGACCGGTTTGCCCTTGGCGGCGACGCCGCCGAAGAGGCCGGCGACGAAAATGAGCACGAGAACCGCGACGAGCATTCTTCCCTGAATCTTCATACGCTGCCCTCCAACGTCAGAGACTTCCGGGTGAAACTACTTCTTGCCCCGGGATGAACCCTCGGAGCCCGTCCCGACGCGGACGCTGCCGACGACGTCGAGGACGACCTCCCGGTACTTCGGATAATTCGTATAGATCTTGATGGAGCCGGTGTACTGCTCGATCCTGCTCGTGGGACGGACGAGCACCGTGCCCCGGTAGGACTTGCCCGGCATGAGCTCCTGGATCTTCACCGTCATGTCCTCCCTGCTCGATACGGCCTTGAGAATCTTGAGCGAATCGCCGCGCGCTGCGATGATATTGAAGGCTCGCTCGAACCCTTTCGTCGCGCCGGGAGGTATGAGCATCTCGCCGTAATAGAGCCTCTGCGGATGGAGCTCGACGTCGTTCATGATCGTGATCGACACCAGTACGATCTTCTCCTTGAGCTTCGGATTGTCGGTCGCGAGAACGATGCTCGATACGACGCTCTCGGGCATGAGCTCGGTCTTCTTCCAGACCGTGAGGCGGTATTTCTTGCCCCGTTCGATCGTGTCCAGCTTGACGCCGATCTTCGCGTCGAGCCCCTTCGCCTTGCCGTCGTCGTCCCAGCGGGCGCCCGTGATATGCATCGGGGCCGCGAGAAGCACCGTGATATAGCTCTCGATCTTGAGCTTCTCGTCGACGAAACCGGCCCAGCGCAAATCCTTCGAGAACTCCAGCGCCTTCGTCACCTTTCCCTGAACGGCGAGGTTGAACTGCTCGTTCTCGGGGTCGTTCGTCTTTACCGCGAAGGTCTTGTCGAAGGGACCTGCGCCGATCTTCTTCCCGTCGATCGTGATGTGGACCTTGCCCTCTTGCCCGGGCGCGATGACCTTGTCGAAATCGGCGACCGAGCACCCGCAGCTCGGCTTCACGCCGAGAATCTGGAGCTCGGCGCTGCCGGTGTTCTTGATCGTGAAGGTATGCTCGACGTTCTGCATCTCGAGAATCTCTCCGACTTGCACCGTCTTTTGCTCGACGAGAGCCTTGGGGGATTTTCCGGCAGGTTTGGCCTGGGCCGCGGCGATGCCGTACAGCCCTGCCGAGAGAAGGAGCACAAGCCCCGCCGCGATAATCTTCCTTTGAATTTTCATGCGCTGCCCTCCAGCCCATGCTACGTTTAGAAGGGGCGACAAACAAGCATATAATTATAAACCAAAGGGGCCTCTTGTTCCATATTAAATTATTGGCGGCTTGCGCGAAAGATTTCTTTGAATTATGCTCTTTCGGGCGGAGGGCCGGGAACAAACTTCCCGGAAACGCGTCATGATTGAAAACAAGAACAACGGCAACGAGATATACATGGATCACATCGCGGCGGCTCCGGTGAGGCCGGAGGCGGCGGACGCCATGGTGCCGCTGCTCCGGGACGGTTTCGGAAATCCCCAGAGCGTTCACGGGCGCGGCCAGGCCGCGGCGGAGGTCCTGGGCCGCGCGCGCGAGCAGGTGGCCTCTCTCGTCGGCGCGGATCCATGGGACGTGATCTTCACGGCGACCGGCTCCGAAGCGAACAACCTGGCTCTCAAGGGCATCGCCCCCGCACGGAAGAAGAAATCGAACCGGATCATCGTCTCGGCCATCGAGCATCATTCCATAATGAATCCCGCGCGGACGCTCGCGAAGGACGGATTCGATCTCGTGATCCTTCCGGTCGACGGCGACGGCCTCGTATCGCCCGGGAGTCTCGAAGCGGAGCTCGCACGAGGCGCGGCGCTCGTATCCGTCATGCATGCCAACACGGAGATAGGAACGATCGAACCGATCGAGGAGCTTGCCGCGCTCTGCAGAAAGGCGGACGTTCCGATGCATTCGGACGCCTGGGGCACGGCGGGGATCGTTCCCGTCGATATGGCGAAGCTCGGCGTGAGCGCCCTTTCGATCGCCGCCCAGAACTTCGGCGGCCCTCCCGGGGCGGCGGCCCTCATTCTCCCGAAAGGGACTGCCGCGCGGGGGTTGATCGAGGGGGGAGTGCAGGAGCGCGGCCTGCGCGCGGGCCAGGAGAATATTCCCGCGATCGCCGGCATGGGAGTCGCGGCGGAACTGGCCGCGAGCGAGCTCGAGACCGTCGCCGCGCGCACGGGACGGATCCGCGACGAGCTTCTCCGGCGGCTCCCGGCGGAGATCGATCATACGATTGTGACGGGGCACCGGAAGAAGCGGCTCCCCAACCACGCGAGCTTCTGCGTCGAATACATCGAGGGGGAGGGCATGCTCCTCTTTCTCGACCAAAAGGGCATCAGGGCGGCGAGCGGCTCGGCGTGCACGTCCAAGTCGCTCAAGGGAAGCTCCGTGCTCCAGGCGATCGGCGTGGAGACGGCGCTCGCCCAGGGCTCGATCGTTTTCACGATGGGTCCCGAGAACCGGATCGAGGATGTCGATACGATACTTTCCGTGATGAAGCCCGTCGTTCAGAGGCTTCGGGAGATGTCACCGATTTACAAAAGGAAGTAGGCTATGGCGCTCTACAGCGACAAGGTGATGGATCATTTCATGAATCCCCGGAACGTCGGGGAGATACCGGACGCGGACGGCGCAGGCGAGGTCGGAAACCCCGTCTGCGGAGACATGATGACCTTCTATATCAAGGTCGAGAACGACCGCCTCGTGGACGTGAAGTTCAAGACCTTCGGGTGCGGCGCCGCCATCGCCGTCTCGAGCATGGTGAGCGAGATGGCGAAGGGGAAAACGCTCGACGATGCGATGAAGATCACGAACGAGTCCGTCGCCGAGGAGCTCGGGGGGCTTCCGAAGAACAAGATGCACTGCTCGAATCTCGGCGCCGACGCGCTCCACGCCGCGATCGAGAACTATCGCTCGAAAAAGGCCGGGGCCCCGGCGAAGGCGGGCGCGGCGCACGAACACGGAGAAGGATGCACGTGCCCGTTCTGCGACTCGGAGCTCGGCGGCGAAGAAACCCCCATCTGCCGGAGCTGCGGAGTCTCTTTCGAGACCTGCCCCGCGTGCGGGAAGCTCGTGTCGAACAAGGACAAGAGCTGTCCGCACTGCGGCGCCGGACGCACGGGCAAGGGCTGAAACGCAAAAGGCCCGGGGTCCGTCCTGATGCCCGGGATCCCCACGGAGCTTCATGCCGAAACGACAGCTCGTCGAAAAGATACTGGCGCTCAAAGCCGAGCGGGGCGCAATTATCCTCGCGCACAACTACCAGCCGCCCGAGATCCAGGACGTCGCGGACAGGCTCGGGGACTCGCTCGATCTGAGCCGCTTCGCCGCCTCGGCGAGAGAGCAGATAATAGTCTTCTGCGGCGTGCACTTCATGGCCGAGACGGCGGCGATCCTCTCTCCCGAGAAGAAGATTATACTGCCCGAGCCCGCGGCGGGCTGCCCGATGGCCGATATGCTGTGCGCGGATGACCTCGTCGCGCTCAAGAAGAAGCATCCCGGAGCCGTCGTCGTCACGTACGTGAACTCCTCCGCGGAGGTCAAGGCGGAGACGGACATCTGCTGCACCTCGGCGAACGCGATTCGCGTCATTCAGACGGTGCCGGAGGGAGTGTCGATCATCTTCGGCCCCGACAGATATCTCGGAGGCTGGGTAGCCGCGCAGACCGGCAGATCGATGATTCTCTGGCAGGGATATTGCCCCACGCACCAGAAGATACATCCCGAGCATATCGAGGAGCAGCGCCGGCTTCATCCCGGCGCCGTCGTCATGGTGCACCCCGAGGTCAATCCGACGGTCGCATCCCTCGCCGACGCCGTGCTCGGCACGGGGGGGATGATCGCCTATGTCGAAAAGAGCCCCGTGCGCGAGTTCATCGTCGGCACCGAGACGGGAATGGTCTATCGCCTTCAGAGGAAGTTCCCGGATCGCGAGTTCTTCGCGGCCACGAAGCACGCGCTCTGTCCGAACATGAAGAAGATCACGCTCGAAAAGGTCGCGCAGTCGCTCGAGTCGCTCGGGCCGGCGGTCGCCGTCGAGCCGGGGGTCGCCGCCCGCGCCCGGCGGGCGATCCGTGCGATGATCGAGATCTCGTAAGCCGGAAGCCGCCGAACAGGTGAAGATGGCTCCAATTCCCCGCGAAAAGAGTCTTTTCTACGCAATCTTCCTGGGCGTGATCGCCCTCCACCTCGTTCTCATCCTGTCGACCCGTCTCTTTCCGTTTACCGACATCCCCAACCATCTCGCCGCGGCGACGATCGTCCGCTACCTCGGAGAGCCTTCGAACCGCTTTGCCGAATTCTACCGTGTCGATACCTTTCTGAAGCCGAACACGTTTCACCCCATCTTCTGCAGCCTCAAGGTATTTCCCTCGCCGGAGTTCGGGAACAGGATTTACCTCGCGCTCTACGCGATCCTGCTCCCCGCATCCGTGTACCTCATTATAAGGAAACTCGGCGGCAATCTCTGGTTCTCGCTCTTGTCCTTTCTTCTTCTGTACAACTATAGCTTGAGCTGGGGATTCATCGGCTTCGTCTTTGCGATCCCGCTCGTGCTGCTCTTCTGCTATTTCTTCATCTTCGACGAGCGCGGGGTCACGGGCGCCTCTCGAATTCTCTGGGCCGCCGCCTTTCTCGTCTTCCTGTACTTCGTCCACCTGCTCGCGGCGCTCTTCTGTCTCCTGCTCCTCTTCCTGGCTTTCGCGCCCCGGTTCAGGCGGATTCCACGCGCGATCCCCGGGGGCCTAATCGCCTCGCTGCCTCTCATCGTCCTGATTGCCCGATGGTGGCGGGGAGAAACGAGGGGCTACCCCGGTCCCGGAATCCTGCAGTATCTGTCGGGATATTATCAGAGCGCCTATCTCGAGTCGGTCATCCACCGGAAATCGCTTCTTCTGTTCGACAACTACCATCTCTCCGTGGGAGCGAAAGGGTATTTCATCGCCATGGTGTTTTCGTTGAGCATCGTCATCCCCGCGATCCTTCTCTTCTTTGTCGATCGCGCGCGATCGGGAAAGACGCGCTTCGGCATCACGCTC
>JAPLKY010000413.1 GCA_026387805.1 Candidatus Krumholzibacteriia bacterium | reverse complement strand
GTGCTGCCGGCGAACAGGAGACCGACAGCCTTCGGTTTCGTCGTTATATCCTGAACCATGAGCGACCCCGAATCGCCTCCGGCCAGGAATTTGCTCCGGGTGTTCGTGACGAGGATCTGACCCGTGAAGGTCTTGGTGAACGCTATGCCGCCCGCGCACTCGTTCTCGTACTGGACGCTGATGGTGGCGTTCAAGCCGCTGACTTTGCTCCGGGTGAGACCCGTCGTACGCCCGCTCTTCTTGACCGCCTGGCCCACGGAAGCCGCAATCGTCGTAGCGGAAATCGTCCCGACCTCGAGGATCGCACCGGTCGTATTGACCATACCGGTGATAATCGTCGCGCTGGAGCAGTCGACGTTGCTGCCCGGCAGGCTGCTCGTCTTGACGAGCGTCGCCACGTTCTGGGCGCTTGCAGCGTTGCACGAGACGTCGATCAGACCGGGCTGAATGATGGGATCCCCGGTCGTCGCGACACGGCCGTTCCCGCCGCTCACGATATCGGCCTCGAACACATGGTAGTTGCTCAGGATGCGCTTCTGGCTGCCGACATTGATGAGCGAGCCGAGCGTCCCGCCGCAGCAGTAGCCGTTCGCGAGATCGTAACGCCAGCCGCCCGAGGTCCCGAGCTGAATCGGAGGAGTCTGCTTCGCCTTATGGCTGACGGCAGCGGTACCCATGGCAACGACGCGATCGGTCAGAACGACGACCGTGTTGACGTCATCGAGCATCGCCGGCACGCCGAGCTTCGCCTTCTCGTTCAGAACGAGAACCATGATAGCCGGCTTGCCGTCGTCACCGATCGTAGTGGCCGTTCCGATGACGTCGGGATTCGCCATGAGCTTCGGTGTGTTCTTGTCCTGGATCGCCATCGCGGCCTGGAACAGCGGATTCGACATGCTCATCAGAAGATCCGTCTGTCCGCTCGGAGGCGCCGCCGGCGACTCGTTCTTCGAGCAGCCGACGAAGCTCCCAAAGGCCAGAGCCACGATGAGGAGAACCAGCAGAACGTTCGAGGAGTGCTTCATAAGAACCTCCTGCGCTGGTGGGAAAAGGGTGGATTTATAAAAGCGATTCTACCACGAACAGGGGCAAAGAAGGCAAGCGAAAATTCTATCGTTGCATGAGATAGCCCAATTCTGTCGTCAAAAATACTTGACGTCTTCAGGTCGATTTTCTTCTCCGGTCTCCAGCGCGATTTCAATGGCGCGGTTTCGCACCTTTACATTCGGGCAAAACAGGGCTATATTCTTATGGCTTATCCAGGGCTTCTCGTGTGGGGGCGAATGGATTCGACGGGGATGATAGAGGCCAGGGAAGCGTGCCGAGGACGCCATCAACCTCGTAAATCAGGTGGCGAACCACAAATGCCGACAATCAGTTGGCACTGGCTGCCTAATTAATTAGGCGACCCGTCCGCTCCAGTCGCGCCGGCGGGGCTGGAAACCGGGCGTCGATAACCGTTGGCTAGCGTGTCGACCTGCTCTGGGTCTGCACGCGAAAAGAACAAGAGCTAGCACCGTGAATCCCCTGCCTGTTGAGGCTTCACGGGGCGAACAAAACTCGACAGGCTACGCACGTAGACGCCCTCGCGGAAGCATCTTCGGACGCGGGTTCGATTCCCGCCGCCTCCAATTTTTCTATCCATCGCTCAGCGGCGGGTTCGATTACCCGCCGTGTCCACCATTTCAAAGAATTCGAACCTCATGCCGGAGAAAAGTGCCTCGATCTCCTCGCCCGGGTTTGTATCATACGGGCGCTTCCCGATGGGGAGCGTCCGTTCTTCTTGCCCGATGAATGCCTGCCGCCGCCGGCGTCCCGGAGATCGCATCTTCACCCTATCTCTGTACAGTGAATTCTGATACTATGATACTATATGGGACCTTATACGAGTTTGCGGTCAAGGAGGTCATCGAT
>JAPLKY010000045.1 GCA_026387805.1 Candidatus Krumholzibacteriia bacterium | reverse complement strand
GCGGCGCTCACCGATCACCGTTCGACGTACGGCCATTTCGAGTTCTTCGAGGCGGCGCGCAAGGCGGGGATAAAGCCGGTGTTCGGCGCCGAGATCCAGCATGTGCCTCTGGCGGGCCCGAACGGGCTCTTCCACCTGACCGTCATTGCTGAAAACGAGGTAGGCTACCGCAATCTCTGCGCCCTGGTGTCGCAGCACTCGACGCGGGAAAAGGAGGCGCCCGTTCTTCCGGCGGATCTCGAGAGCCGCAGCGCCGGTCTCATCGCGCTGACCGGCTGTCTCAAGGGGGAAGCGAGCCAGGCCATACTCCATGGAAACCTCGGCCGCGCGCGCGACGTCGTCCTGAGGCTCGTGCAGATCTTCGGCGCCGCGAACGTCTTTCTCGAACTCATGAATCACCTGCGGCCCGAGGAGGAGCTCGTCACCGAGCAGCTGCGCATTCTCTCGACGAAAACGGATGTGCCGCTCGTCATAACGAACAACGATCGGTATCCGCAGAAGGAAGACGCGGAATCGTACCGCCTGGCGCGGCGGATCGCGCGAAGGAAGGCCGAGGGAGAGGCGGAAGAGCCGGTAAAGGAATACTACCTCAAGCGGGAGCGGGACCTCGTTACGATCTTCGGAGACGCGCGCGCCGCGCTCGACCGGTCGGGAGAGATCGCCGATCGCTGCACGGTCGATCTCGCGCGTGCCGGTCGAATTTCGTTCGCAGGAGCCGCAAACGCACAAGAGGCGCTCGTCGACATGTGCCGCCGGCGTTTCCTCCTCGCCTTTCACAACCTGCCGGCAGACGAGAGGTCGTACCTGCTTCGCAGCATGGAGCGGGAGCTCGCGGTCGCCCGCGAGGAGGGGCTCGGCGATTTCCTGATATTTCTCCGGGAGCTTTTCGCGAACGCGTTCGCGCGGGGAATAGGGATGGAGCTCATGGGAAGCGATCTTCTCGAGAGCGTCGTCGCCTATCTCCTCGAGATCAGCCCGCTGAATCCCATCGATCACGATCTCGTATTCGAATCCTTTTCCCCTTCGAGGCGCGGCTCGATTCCGCCCGTGGAGCTCATCGTTTCGGAGCAGCAGAAGGAACGGCTCGCGACCGTTATCGCCGGCTTGATCCCCGGTTTCGCGCCGTGCTTCCAGATTGCGCAGGAGGAGATGTCGGTCGTCACGATCGCGAAGGAGATAGCGGAGATTCTCGGAGTGCCTCCGGATCTCCGCGACGAGATCTCCCGCATTCTCTCGTTCGAGCGGCGGCACCGGAGCCTCGCCTCCTTGCTCGAAAGCTCGGAGGCCGTGCAGCGGCTTTACAACGCCGAGCCCGAGGTGAAGAGCGTTCTGCACGCCGCGTATCCGCTCCAGGGCAAGATTCTCCATTTCACGCTCGATACGTCCAAATTCGTCATCCTTCCGCGGGAGATCGAAGGATTCTACTCGGTCACCACGAATGCGGGGGGGGAGCGCTTCGCACAGCTCGGGAGCTCCGCGATCGAGGCGGCCGGGGGTTGGATTCTCGGCATCCAGCACTCGCATTTCCTCTCGGCGATCGAGAAAACGATCGAGTCGATTCGGACCGAAGAGGGAGCTGGCGCTCCGTCGAGCCTGTTCGCGGGTTCCGGGAGTAAGCGGTGGACGCCCGAGTCGCTCGACGATCCGCGCGCCTTCGCTCTCATCTCGTCGGGCGAAACCGCCGGGGTGTACCTGCTCGAGAGCCAGGGAATCCGCGATCATCTCATGAGGATCAAACCGGAGACCTTCGGCGAGCTCGTGAACGTCATATCGCTCTATCGCCCCGGCCCCATGGAGGGAAAGCTCTGGGAGCGGTATCTCGAGAACGCCGGGAAGAAGGGCAAGGTGTACCTGCCGCATCATTCGCTCGCCTCCATCCTCGCCGGAACGAGGGGAGTCCTGCTCTATCGCGAGCAGATTCGCGAGGTGCTCGAAGAAGCCGCGGGCCTTCGCGGGAAGGATGCCGTTCTGGTCGAGGGGGCGCTCTGGAGGAAGGATTCGGGCGAGCTCGTGTCGGCGCGGCTCGCGTTCGTTCGCGGGGCGATGGAGGAAGGGCTCAACGAGGAGGACGCCCAGCGGATATTCGACTTTCTCCTCCACAACGTGGCATTCACGCACTCGAAGTCGCTCAGCTGCGCCCAGGCCTCGATGAGCTATCGGACGGCCTATCTCAAGGCGCATTGCCTCGAGAGGTATTTCACCGCGCTCCTCAACGCCAATCTTGGCGTGAAGGAGCGCGAAGGCAAGTATCTCGAATATCTGAAGGGGAAGGGAGTCCCCGTTATTCCCTACGGCATAAACGCGGATGCCGTCGCATTCTCCTTCGAGGACGGCGTCATCAGGGCGCCTCTCATCGCGGTTATATCGTTCGACAAGGCTGAATGGGACGCAATCGTCGAGGAGCGCATCTACCGGGGGGATTTCGCTTCGTTCGAGGAGTTCCTCATGAGGCTGAAGGATCGCCTCTCGATGGATGCCGCGATGGAGCTCGTCGGCGCGGGCGTCTTCGACGACGGCGGCGTGTCGCGGGACAGTCTCAGACACGTCTGCGACGCATTCTATCACGGAGGCGCCTCGGCATTTGCGTCGAGTGCCCCTTCTCGGCGCCCGCCGCGCGCGGGGAAGGCAAAGGCCGCGACGAATCAGATCTCTCTCTTCGGACCCGAGCGCGACGACGGCGCGTCCGGCCCCCCGGACGGTCGGGCCGGGAAAACGGGAAATCGAGCGTGAGCGGGCTCACGACATCGAAATACGGGATCATCGGCCGTTCGTCCGTTCGCTCGCGTCGCGGCGCATGGCCTTTTCCGGTTGACGCATGGCCCCCCAATTGATAGATTCCATCAAATCCTTAGGCGTCCCCATCGTCTAGTCCGGATTAGGACACCGCCCTTTCACGGCGGCGACACGGGTTCGAGTCCCGTTAGGGACGCCACTGC
>JAPLKY010000462.1 GCA_026387805.1 Candidatus Krumholzibacteriia bacterium | reverse complement strand
TTCCGATCGCGATGACCCATTCGCCGATCGCGAGCTTGTCGGAATCGCCGAGGGGCGCGTACGGGAGATTCTTTGCCTCGATCTTGAGGAGCGCGAGGTCGTACACGGCGTCGCTGCCGATGACGGTCGCTTCGGCCTTCGTTCCGTCGCTCATCGTGATGAAGATGCGCTCCGCGCCGCGCGACACGTGCTCGTTCGTGAGGATGTGGCCGTCCGGGGAAACGATAATCCCCGATCCGAAGTTCGTGTACTGGAGAACCGGTCTCCCGCCGAGCTGATCGAGCGCCGAAGGATTGAAGTAATACGTCTGCAGGTAGCGGAAGTAGAGCTCGGGATTCGAGGTGATGTCGCTCGACCCGACGGCGGTCACCGACACGACCGCGGGGCTCGCGCGCCGCGTCGCCTCGACGATCGCGCCCGAGCGCTCGACCTCGGCGGTCTGCGACGTCGTTCGTCTTCCGGCGAGGGACCGCGAGGATCCCGCCTCGCCGGCGCGGCGGAGCATGACGATCGAGACGACGAGAAGCGCGATGCAGAGTCCGAAGAGGACTCCGAGAACGACGGGAACGACGCGCTCCCCTCTGCTTTCGAAAAGTCTCATGGCGGATTCTCCGGGCCGGGTCCGGCCCCGGGCGCCGGTTACTTCTTCGTGACCTTCTCCCAATCGGCGAGGAAGCTCTTCACTCCCGTATCGGTGAGCGGGTGCCTGATGAGCTGTTCGAGGACCTTGAACGGAATCGTCGCGACGTCCGCCCCGATCAGCGCCGACTCGTACACGTGCTGCGGATGGCGGATGCTCGCCACGATGATCTGCGTCCCGAACGAGTAGTTGTTGTAGATCTGCACGAGCTCGCGGATGAGATCCATGCCGGGATTGCCCACGTCGTCGATCCGTCCGACGAACGGGCTCACGTAGCTGGCGCCCGCCTTCGCGACGACGAGCCCCTGCATCGCCGAGAAGCACAGGGTCGCGTTCGTCTGGATGCCTTCCTTCTTGAACATGGAGAGAGCCTTGACGCCCTCGCGTATGCACGGGACCTTGATGATGATGTTATCGGCGACCTTGCACAGATCCTTTCCCTCCCTGACCATCCCTTCGGCGTCCATCGAGACCACTTCCGCGCTCACCGGCCCCGGAATGATCGCGCAGATCTCCTTGAGCACGTCCTTGTAGGAACCCTTCTCCTTCGAAAGGAGGGTTGGATTCGTCGTGCAACCGTCGATGATCCCGAGAGATGCCGCTTCCCGGATCTCCGCGATGTTCGCCGTATCGATGAAGAATTTCATTGTTCCTCCCGTAGTGAAACGATCGATGCCGCTGCCGGAAGCCCGGCATTCGCTGAAAAGGGTAATTATACATATATGAGCCCCTGCCCACAACCGATTTCAATCGGCGCGAGACCGGCCGGGCGTACAGTACGAGCCCGGCTCGGCAAAGACACGCAACTCGCTTTTTTATAAGTGCTTTCGCGCGCGGCTCAGTAGCGGACGGACATCAGATAGAGGGCGTACGGCGGGAGCGTCTGCCCGGCTCGGGAGAAATCTCGCGCGGCGAGGATATCCGCCATGTTCCACGGCTTCCCCCTGCCGATTTCGAGCACCGTGCCCGCGATCGCCCGGACCATGTGATGGAGAAAATGATCCGCGGTAAGACAAAGCGCGAGAAGCGGCGGCGTTTCGACGAGCTCGGCCCTCTTCATGTCGCATCGCTTCGTGCGGGAGCGGTCGTCCGCCGTGGTGAACGTCGTGAAATCCTTCTCGCCGATGAGCTCCCCGAGCGCGCTCCGCATGGCGCGAATATCGAGATCGGCCGTGACGAGGTGGTAGTGGTTCCGCCAGAGCGCCGTCGGGCGGCGGATGAATATGTAATGATACGTGCGGCTCTTCGCGTCGAAGCGCGCGCTGAAACCGCTCGGCGCCTCTTCGACGCTCCGGACGCGCACGTCGCGGGGGAGCCATCCGTTGACGGCGCGTTGGAGGACGGCAGGGCTCATGGCGGTTCCCGAGCCGAAGCTCGCGACCTGGCCGACCGCGTGCACCCCCGCGTCGGTCCTGCCGGCGCCCGTTATCGTGCTCCGCTCGCACGTGGCATGATGGATCGCCCGGCTGAGCTCCCCCTGCACCGTGCGCACGCGCGGCTGGATTTGCCAACCGTGGAAATCCGTGCCGTCGTACTCGATGATCAGCTTAAACGTGCGCATACAACCCCGCGAAAAAGATAACGAGGCCCGCGGCGCAGACGAGGCCGTCCGCCCGCCCCCACCCGGCCCCCCGCGAAGAGCTCCGCGGCGCGTCCATCCGGTAGCAGCGGACGTGGAGCGCCGTATCGATCTCGTCGGCCCTCCTGAAAACGCCGATGACGAGGGGCACGAGAAGCGGCGCCGCCGCCCTGATCGCGGCCGGGCCGCGCTTCGGAAAGCCGCACCGCGCGGCCTGGGCAAGCTGCAGCCGCCTCACCTCGTCCGCCATGAGCGGAATGAAGCTGAAGGCGATCATCGTCATGAGCGATATCTCGCCGACGCGCAGGCCGAGACGCCTCAGGGGCGCGAGCGCGCGCGTCGCGGCATCGGCGAGATCGATCGGGTCGGTCACGGCGAGGAACAGGTTCGCGGCGACGATGAGAACGACGATCCGGAGGCTCTGCACGAGACCTACGCCCACGTTCCGCCACCAGAGGGCCTCTCCGTGCACGAGGAACACGTTCGCGAGCACGATGAGCGCGACGAAGAGCGGCAGGGAAGCGAAAACGGCGCGGAGCCCGGCGAACCCGATCGGCTTCGGAGCATGGAGCATCGCGAGGAACAGGGCGAGCGCCGCGAGCGCGATCCATGACGCGAAGAGAAAGGCCGCTATCGAGACGAGCGCCGCGACGAGCAGCTTGGACAGCGGATGGAGCCGGTGCAGGAACGTGTCGCCGGCCCTGTATTGAATCATTCGAGCCATCGTCGCTTCTTCCTTCTACAAAATGGTGCGGAGGCATTATACTCCAGCGTCGAAGGGAAGTGTCTCGAGAAATCGCACGAAGGAGGAACGAATGAAACGGGCCGCGATCGTCATTGCATTGATAATCGGTACCGGCTGCTTCTTCCCCGGAATGAGCGCGCCGGTCGGGGCCGCGAGCAGGTACGAGCGGGTTCTCAAGAGCCCGGACGAAAGCGGGAAGCTCGCCGCGCTCGCGAGAATGGAGGAAGCCGGAGCGATCGATGCCGCGGTCCTCAAGACGCTCGCGGCCGACGGGGAGCCGCTCATCAGGGCGCGGTGCGCCGAGATCCTCGGACGCAACGGAAACCCCGCGGGCATTCCGCTGCTCGCGACCCTGTGCGATGACGCGGACGATCTCGTCGCGAGAACGGCCGTGTATTCCCTCGGTCTCATCGGCGGCACCCCGGCGCTCGAGCCGCTCAAACGCTGCCTCGGGGAAAAAGGGCCCTCGATCAAGACGTACGCCCTCGAAGCGCTCGGCAAGGCCGGCACGAAGGAAGCCGTGCCGATCATCGCCCCCTGGTTGAGGAACTTCGACTCGGGCCTGCGGGCGCAAGCGGCGCTCGCGCTCGCCTTCACCGGCGATTCG
>JAPLKY010000103.1 GCA_026387805.1 Candidatus Krumholzibacteriia bacterium | reverse complement strand
GCGCTCGACGAGCGTCGCGAGCACCCCATCGCAGTTGACCCCCCGAATGGCCTCGATCTGCATCCGGCCGATCGGCTGCTTATAGGCGATGATCGCGAGCGTTTCGAGCGCGGGGAGGGTGAGCTTCGCCTTCTTCCTGCCCTTGAAAAGGCGCGATACAACGCCCGAGAATTCGGGGAGCGTCGTGAGCTGGTAGCCCCCCGCAACCTCGACGATCGTGAATCCTCGCCCAGATTCCCCATAGAACCTCGAAAGGGAGCCGATCGCCGCAAGGATGCGCCGCGACGAAGCCGCGCCGGTCAACGCGACGAGCTTGGCGGCCGCGAGTGGCGTATCGGACGCAAAGAGAAGCGCTTCGACCTCCCGCTCGAGCGAGCGATCGTCGGTCTCGACATCGGTATTTTCATTCATTCGGGCATCCATTCGCGTCAATATATGAGGCGACGCCGGGCTTGTAAAGCCAGATGTCGGCGGCATGCGACATCTGTCGCGCAACGAGCTCTCCAAGCTTGATCATCTCGAGGATGGCGAGAAAGGTCACGATGATCTCTATCTTCGCGAACTCGCCGATGAAGAGCTCCGTGAAGAGAACCTCGGAACGGCGCGTAAGGGTCGTGCGAATCGCCTCTATCTTCTGTTCGACGGTGATGGAATCGGGCACGACGTGATAGACGGCCTGCTGCTTGATGTTCTTGAAGACGCTCTGAAGCGCTTCGAGCAGATCGAAAATGCTGACTTCGAGGGTCTCGTCCGGCGGCTCCTCGGCAGGGTGCGTCGCGACCATTCTCGGAAAAACCTTTCTGCGATCCTCTTCCTTCGAGGCGAGATGGTGCGCCGCCTCCTTGAACTTCCGGTACTCGAGGAGATTCCTCACGAGTTCCTCGCGCGGATCGGCCTCCTCCTCCTCGAATCCCTCGTGTCGCGGCAGAAGCATCTGCGACTTGATCCGCATGAGCGTCGCCGCCATGACGAAGAACTCGCCGGCGACCTCGAGATCGAGCTCCTGCATGATCTCGATGTACGCAAGGTACTCTCGCGTGATATGCGAGATCGGAATGTCGTAGATATTGATCTTGTCGCGGCGGATGAGATGCAGGAGAAGATCGAGCGGGCCCTCGAACTGAACGAGGCGGACCTGATATGTCATTGAAGAGCCTCCCCCGCCGCGCGCCGTAACTGCCGAAACGAAAGCCGCCTGAACGAGTTATCCCAAGCCATGCATGCTAGAGAAATCGGGACGCCCTGTCAATCCTTTCCTTCAGCCTCGCGGATGGAAGGTGCGATGCACTTCGAGGAGATAATCCATGTCGAGCTTGGTATAGATCTGCGTCGTCGCGATGCTCGAATGCCCGAGGAGCTCTTGCACCGCTCTCAGATCGGCACCCCCTTCGATCAGGTGGGTCGCAAACGAATGACGAAGCGTGTGCGGGCTGATATGCGCCGAGAACCCCGCCGCCGCGGTATACTTCCGGAGCAGCTTCCAAAAACCGACCCGCGAAAGCCGACCCCCGCGGTAATTGAGAAAGACGTACGCTGAAACCCGATTTCCCAGAAGCCGCGGACGCGAGGATTCGAGGTAGGCGACAAGCGCGACAGCGGCGCTGCGTCCATAGGGAACGATCCGTTCCTTGTTTCCCTTTCCCCGGACGCGCACAAATCGCCGGTCCTGATCGAGATGCTCGAACTTGAGCCCGCAGAGCTCCGAGACCCTGAGCCCCGTCGAATAATCGAATTCAAGAAGCGCCCTGTCCCGTACGCCGAGCATCCCGGCGTCCGGAAGCGATAGAAGCTTCTCGATTTCATGCTGCGCCAGCACAAACGGAATCCTGCGCAGGACCTTCGGGGCGGAGAGCGCGTCGATCGTCAGGTTCGACAGGGTTCCCTCATTATAGAGAAAACGAAAGAAGCCCTTGACCGCGCTCAGCGTCCGTGCGCGCGATGAGGAGCCCTTGTGCTTTTCCGAGCTCGCGAGAAAAGCGAGGGTGTTTTCCATCGTTAGATCGCCGGGCACGACCTTCCCCGCCGCCCGAATATACCCGATAAACTCCTTTATATCGGCCTCATACGCCTTTATCGTCAAATCAGCCAGACCTTTTTCCACCCGCAGATTATCGATGTAGCGCTCGGCGAGACTCTCCGGCAACCGATCATCGCGATCGTTATTTCCCGTGAAGGAACTCATATATTCTCTCCGCGGTTCTTTTTCCTATTCCGGGGGTTCCCGCGATCTCCTTCGCCGGAACCCTCTTCAGCGCCGCGAGGCTTCCGAACTCCAGGAGCAGGGCCGTTTTTCTTTTATCGCCGATGCCGGGGATTTCATCCAATTCGGAGCGCCGCAGACCCTTGCTTCGTAGCTTCCGATGATACTCGATCGCGAATCGATGCGCCTCGTCGCGCGCGCGCTGGAGCAGACGGAGCGCCGGACTTCTTCGCGGGAGAACAAGGGGATCGGGCCTCCCCTCGACGTGAATTTCCTCGTTTCTTTTCGCGAGAGCGACGAGCGGGATACCCGAGACGCCGAGATCCTCCATCGCGAGCCGCGCCGCGGACAGGTGCCCCTTTCCCCCGTCGATGACGATAAGATCGGGGGAGCGTTCCTTTCCCTCCTTCAGGTGGGAGAGACGCCTCGCGAGAACCTCGCGAATCATCGCATAGTCGTCGGAGCCGCGTACCTCGCGGATCCTGAAGTGACGGTACCGTGCCGCGCACGGCGCCCCTCTCTCGAAAACGGCCATCGATCCCACCGCGTCCGCCCCCTGGATATTCGAGATGTCATACGCCTCGATTCGCTCGGGAGT
>JAPLKY010000190.1 GCA_026387805.1 Candidatus Krumholzibacteriia bacterium | reverse complement strand
CCGCTTTGAGGCTGTCGACGACGTTGAGCGGCCCCCCGCGCAGCTCGTCGACGAGCGCGAGCGAGACGAATCCCGTATCGGCGTTCTCGATCGTGAGCCGCGCCTTCCGGATTCCTCCGGACTCGTCCTTGAAAGCGAGGCCGAAGGCGAGCATGAAAACGATCGGCATCGCGAAGATCCAGAAGATCACTCCGCGCGCCTTGAGGGTCAGCTTGAAATCGTTCGCCGCGATGAGGGCGATGATCCTGAGAGAGCCGCTCCGCATGCCCCTCATCCCCTCCCCCCGAGCTTGCCCCTGAGCTTCGCCGCGCCGGCGAGGCTCGTGAGCGCGCCGAGACCGTAGACGATCGCGAGGTGCGGCGCGATGCCGCCCCAATCCGTCCTTTCGATCGATATCCGCTTCAGGCCGTCGATGACCCAGAACGAGGGAGAGAAGACGGCCGCTCTCTGCATCGCCGGACTCATGGCCTCGAACGGGATCATGGCGCCGCCGAAGATACAGAGGACGATGATGACGACGGGGAGCATGGCGTCGGCGACCCGCTCCGATCTGATGAAACCGTAGAAGAACGCCATGAGACCCACGCACAGGAGAATGGAACCGACGACGTGCGCGAGAAGCTTGAGCGGCGATCCCCAGGCTATCCCGAATGCGAGGCGTCCGATAGCGATGAGGAGCGCGCACGCGACGAGCGTGATCGCGAAGGAGGAGAGCATCTTCCCCGCGACCACGCGGCCGCTCTGAACGGGTCCCGCGAGGATGCGGGCGAGCGTGCCGGCCTCCCGCTCCCGCAGAATGTCCCGCATCGTGATCTCGCTGATGAAGAGGAGCCCGATGAGAATGCTCCCCGGCATGATAAGGGCGAAGAAGTTGAGGGTCCTTTCGGGCTCTGCCCCGGGCGCCGAAACGGTTTCCGACCCGATCGATATGAGCGTGTCCGAGAGGTATCCCTTGACGAGCGCGATCCGGGGCTTCGTCTCCGCGAGGAGCCCCGCGAGCTCGGCCGCCTCCGGCCATCGGCCGCCGGTGAGCATCCCCCGCGCCTCTCCGATCGGCTCTTCGAAGATCTGCGCCGCGCCGTCGATCATCACGGCCATCGTCTCCGTGATCTCCTCGACGATGAGGGGAAGAAAGGACTCCTGAGGATTCTTGACGAGCGCAATCTCCGCGGGCTTGCGGTCGAGGATATTCGCCGTGAAACCCTTCGGTATCTCGATGAGCGCCGATGCCTTTCCCCTATCCATGAGGGAACGCCCCTCGGCGGGGTCAACCTCGACGAGGTCGATGAGCTCGGCGAGCTTGCCCTGTTTCATCCCCTGCTTCAGAAAATTGGCGGCAAAGCCCCTGTCGTCGTCGGCGATGAGCACTTTGATGTGCGAGAGTTCGACCTTCCCGTGGCGACCGAACACGAGCCCCACGAGGAGGGTGAGCCCGAGCGGGATGAGGAACATGCAGATGATGGAAACGGGGCTCCGGAGCCGCCGCTTCATGTCGTTTCGCACGATGAGGAGTATCGCGTTCATACGGCCGCTAGTCGCGCAGCTCCCTCCCCGTGAGCTTGATGAAGACGCCCTCGAGGCTCGGCTCCTGTATTGAAACCTCTCCGATCGGTATCCCCGCCGAGAAGAGCCTCCCGAGCGCGCCGCTCAGCTCAGCCTGCCCGGGAATCAGCATGCGAAGCGATCCATTCTCGAGATGCTCGACGACGACCCCCTTGAGGAGGGGGTTCACCTGCTCTCTCGAAAATGCGCCGCTCACGGTCACGATGTTCCCCTCGCCGGCGAGTTTCACGAGCTCCTTGAGCGTCCCTTGGGCGAGAATCTTCCCGTGGTCGACGATCGCGATGCGATCGCAGAGCTTCTCCGCCTCCTCGAGGTAATGCGTGGTGTAGATCGCGGTCATGCCCCCGGAAACGCCGTCCCTGATGATGTCGAGAATGTTGAGCCGCGCCTGCGGATCGATGCCGAGCGTCGGTTCGTCGAGGAGGATCACCTTCGGCCGGTGGATGAGGCCCGCGCTCAGGTTGAGCCGGCGCTTCATGCCGCCGGAGTACTCCCGCACCGCATCGTCGGCCCTGTCCGTGAGCCCGACGAGCTCGAGCACGCGATCCGCCTCGTCGTGAAGCCGCTTTCCGGAGAGGCCGTAGAGCCCACCCCAGAAGCGGAGGTTCTCTCTGCCGCTGAGCTCCTCGTACAGGGCAATGTCCTGCGGGACGACCCCGAGCATGCGCCGAACGCGGCGCCCGTCCCTGCGGATATCCATGCCGGATACGCGCACCGATCCCGAATCCGCACTCAGGAGCCCGGCGATGATCGAGATCGTCGTCGTTTTGCCGGCGCCGTTCGGGCCGAGCAGCCCGAATATCTCTCCCTCCCTGACGGTGAAATCGACGCCTCCGAGCGCGCGGATATCACCGAACGATTTCACGAGCTCGCGGACCTCAATCATCGCAACCCTCCCTGAAATTCGGTTGCCTCATACTACCATATTCTCTACAATGCACATACGTTTCCGCGTTGAAAAAGGTTCTGCAAAAAGAGCGACGGTTTCCGGCGAAATGGGAGGTATCATGAAATCCGTCATCGGCATCCTCGTCATCCTTCCCTTCATACTGGCGCCTCTCGCGAGCGCGGCGTCCGCGGCCGATCCCCGCGGCGTCACCTTCGACGATCTCATATCCCTCGGGAGAATCGGTGCCTTCGCCGTTTCTCCGGACGGCAGGCTCGTCGCCTTCGAGCTCACCCGGTTCGACAAGGACGACAACTCCTCGAACACCGATATCTATCTCGTCCCCGTCGCGGGAGGGGAGCCGCGGGCCTTCGTGCGAAGCGACGCGGACGACTCCTCGCCGGCGTGGTCGGCCGACGGCAAGCGCCTCGCCTTCCTTTCCGACCGCGATGGCACGTCCCAGGTTTGGATCATTCCCGTCGACGGCGGCGAGGCGAAGAGGGTCACCGACGTCCCGACGGGCGTTTCGAATTTCGTCTGGTCCCCGGACGGGCGCACGATCGCGCTCACCTCGAGCGTGTACCCCGAATGCGCCGATATGAAGTGCAACGAGAAGATGCTCGACGGCGCGAAGGACGCGAAGGTGAAGGCCCGCCTCGTCGATCATCTCCTCTTCCGCCACTGGAACAGCTGGCGCAACGGGAAATGGAGCCATCTCTTCGTCGCCGACATCGAAGGATCCTCCCTCGTCGAGGTGAACAAGGGGCGCACCGACGTGCCGCCGATCGCCCTCGGCGGCGACCGGGACGTCGATTTCGCGCCGGACGGAGCCGAGCTCTGCTTCACGATGAATCCGGATTCGATCCCGGCGGTCTCGACGAACAACGACCTGTATGTCATGGCCGTACCCGGTGGAACTCCCGCCTCGATCACGGCAAAGAACCGCGGCGACGACAACAATCCCCGCTACTCCCCCGACGGCCGGTTCATCGCGTACTGCTCGATGCCGACACCGGGTCTCGAGTCCGATCGGGTCCGGATCATGCTCTACGACCGGAAAGCCGGAACGATCTCGAATCTCACGGAGAATTTCGATTACTCGGTCGACCATTTCTCGTGGAGCGCCGACTCGAAGACGCTCTATTTCTCGGTCGAGGACCGGGGACGGCGCGCGATCGGCGCGGTCTCGATCACGGGAGGAGACGCCGCGCTCATCATCCGCGGCGGCTACGACACGGATCTCGCGGCGACGCGCGACGGGAGATACCTCGTGTTCGCGCGGCAGAGCGCGACGCATCCGGTCGATCTGCACCGGGCCACGATCAAGGGCAAGGATGTAACGGCGCTCACCTCCGTCAACGCGTCCGTCCTCGCCGGTCTCAAGATGAACGCGGTCGAGGAACACTGGTACGACGGCGCCCTCGGGGCCAAGATACACTGTTACGTCGTGAAGCCCCCGTTCTTCGAGGCGGGAAAAAAGTACCCGCTCATCCTCCTCATCCACGGAGGGCCCCAGGGATCGTTCGGCGACGACTTTCACTACCGGTGGAACTCCCAGATGTTCGCCTCCCCGGGATACGTCGTCGCGATGATCAATCCGCACGGGAGCACGGGGTACGGCGACGCTTTCGAGAGACAGATCAGCGGCGATTGGGGCGGCGCCGCCTTCGAGGACGTCCTCAAGAGCGTCGGGTTCCTGAAGTCCCTTCCCTTCGTCGATGGAACGCGGATCGCCGCGGCGGGAGCGAGCTACGGCGGCTACATGATCGACTGGATCGAAGGGCACACGGACGGCATGTTCCGCTGCCTCGTCTCGCACGACGGCGTCTATAACCTCGAGAGCATGTACGGGGCGACGGAAGAGCTCTGGTTCCCCGAATGGGAGTTCAAGGGAAAGCCCTGGACCAACCCGGAGATGTACGCGAAATGGTCGCCCCATCGGTTCGCGGCGAATTTCAAGACCCCGTGTCTCGTCGTGCACGGCGCGCAGGACTTCCGCGTGCCGTTCGAGGAAGGGCTCCAGTTCTTCACGGCGCTCCAGCGGCAGGGCGTGCCGTCGAAGCTCCTCTATTTCCCGGATGAGGGGCATTTCGTGACGAAGCCCCAAAACGCCGAGCTCTGGTGGAAAACGCTGCACGAATGGTTCGCCGAGTACCTGAAATAGCGGCAGAGACGAGAGGCGCTGACATTCCCGCGATGAGCCCATTGGAGCCCTGCGACTGGGCTCGGAGCGGGAATGTCAGCGCGCTCCGCGCACCGAAAAGAAAAACCGGAAAAAGAAACCAAATGAAGGGGTCACGCGGGCCACCTTCCTCAGAACTTTCTCCGGTTAAGCGTCAACAGTATAGCACGTGCGAGCGCGGAATCGTATCGAATTCTTGGGAGCGATCCGCGAGCGGCGCGATTCCCTCTCAGGACAGCCTCAGCATCCCCTCGCCGACGGAGACGACCCTCCCCGCGACGGTGACTCCCTCGATCGTTCCGCGCTCGGAATTGACGTCGACGGAGATCAGGCTCGGCCGCTGGATCTCGATCCCCTGCTCCACGACGAGATGGAGCTTCATGGGGAACTTGAGAATCCGCGCGAGGTAGCCGCCGAGAGCGCCCGCGGCGGATCCGGTCGCCGGATCCTCGACGACGCTCGATTTCGGCGTGAAGAGCCGCGCATGAACGTTCGGACCTCTTCCGTGGAGACGGGCGAAGATATATATCGCGTGGACGTTGTGCCGCTTGATCACCTTGACCGCGTCTTCGCCGTTGCACCGGGCGCTCTGGACCGCCTGCAGCGTCGTCGCCTCGACGATGAGAAAGTCGAGGCCGTTCGATACCACTCCTCCGCCGAGGATGTCGTCGACGGTCACGCCGAAGGCCCGCGCGGCCTGCTCCCTGTTCTGGAGCGCCGAGCCGAACACGGGAAGCGGCTGATGCATCGCGAGCGAGTGTATCTTCTTTCCCTTGTATTCGATGTCGATCCCGATCGGACCGACGCCGAGCTCGAGCGAGAGCTTCTCCAGCTTCTTTCTGGAGCGGGACGCGAGCACAAAGGCCGTGCCGATCGCCGGATGACCGGCGAACGGGATCTCCTCCGACGGCGTGAAGATGCGCACCCGCGCGTCCGTCCCGGCGGCCTTCGCGGGATAGACGAATGTCGTCTCGGAAAAATTGATTTCCCTCGCGATCGCGAGCATCTGGTTCGCGGTGAGCTGACCCGGAGTGTGAAACACGGCAAGCTGATTCCCGCCGAGGGGCTTGTCGGTGAAAACGTCGACATGATCGTACTTTAGCTCTTTAGGCATGGCCTTTCCTTTACAGCTAAAGACATTTCCCTGGACCCCCACTGACCCATCTTACCAGAGAGGGGAGAAAAGCAAAAAGGAAAAAAACGAGGATCGGAGGCCGGCCCCCGAAAAATCTCTTTTTCTCTTGCAGCGCCGGCCCGATGAGATATATTTACCTATCGATGCAGGAGTTAGGCGGTTTTTCCCATACGGAGGTGACATGGAGATGAAACCCAGCAATCTATTGCTAGTCATACTGTTATGCGTGCTTGCGACCTCTTTCGCGGGCATCGGTTCCCTGTGCGCTCAGGAAAAGGGTGGAAATCCTATGGTTCTCGTGAAAACAAGCATGGGGTCGTTCAAAATCGAGCTCTTCACGAAGGAAGCCCCCGTCACGGTCAAGAATTTTCTGAACTACGTCGACAAGAAATTTTACGACGGAACGATATTTCACCGCGTGATGCCCGGATTCGTCATCCAGGGGGGCGGATTCGACAAGAACATGGTGGAGAAATCCACGCTCTCCCCGATTCAGAACGAGGCGAAGAACGGGCTCAAGAATCTCAGAGGCACCCTCTCGATGGCTCGTACGAACGATATCAACAGCGCCACGAGCCAGTTCTTCGTGAATTTGAAGAACAACGCGGCCCTCGACCACATCAACGACGCACAGTTCGGCTACGCCGTGTTCGGCAAGGTCGTGCAGGGCATGGACGTGATCGACAAGATCGCGGCCGTCACGACCGGAAACAAGGGACCCCACCAGAACGTTCCCGTGAAGCCGATCATCATCGATTCGATGACGCGCGTCGTTGCCGAGAAGGCCGCGGCGAGCGCGCCCGCTCCTAAAAAGTAGTCTTCGCGCAAGACACCGGGCGTCCGCCATCGGCGGCGTCCGATCCGATAGCCGGACGGCTCCGCCGGGGACCGTCCGGTTTTTTATGCATCGAGGGGAAGCCAAACGGAGAATTGCGCGCCCTGGCCGAGGTCGCTCTTGCAGAAAATCCTTCCGCCGTGCCCCGCGACCACCTTCCGCGAGACCGAAAGACCGATGCCGAGCCCCTTGACGTTCCTATTTCGCGAGTTCGAAGCCATGGTGAACGGCTCGGCGAGAGTCGCGATTTCCGACGCAGGAATCCCGATGCCGTCGTCCTTCACGCTGATTACGATATAGGATGCGCCTTCATTCGCCCGCGGACGGCTCCGGGCGACGGGGAGAGCCCCGTCATCGCTTCCGTCGAACGCTCTCGCGGAGAGCATCGAACCGGGTCCGGCGCCGCTCGAGCGCTCATCGCCGATCGCCGCGCCCTCCTCGCTCCCCGGAGGACTCTCCGACACTCGCAGCGATATTGCGATGCTTCCGCCGCGTCCGACGGAATTGACGGCGTTATCGAGAATGCTCCGCACGACGATCTTGATCTTGCCGGTATCGATGAGCGCCGTTCGAAACCGGGCCTGATCGTCGACATCGACGTGCACTTGCTTCTCCTCGAGCTCCGGGATGATCTCCCGCAGAACGTCCTCGACGATCGAAGATACATCGGCCGATTGAAAGCTGAAATCCGTCTTGTTGAGCTCGATGTCGTTGAGCGAGAGGAGATTCTCGACTTTTCCATCGAGTCGCGTGAGCGCGTCCTTGGCCATGTCGACGAGAATGCCCTCGTCTTCTTGATGGTTATCGAAGCGACCCGCGCGAGCATCTTGATGATCTCGTCGTCAAAGTCGCTGAAGAGCTCTCCGGTGACGGTGCCGCTGTAGAAGAGCACTCCGAGAAGGTCGCCCTGCTCGGTGAGCGCGATCGCGCGCGCGAAACCCGTTCCGACGAAGTGGCGGATCACTTTCTCCTCTTCGTCGGCCGCCTGCCCCGCTCCGAGACAGAATTCGTCCAGGGGCACGGGGCCGGCCGCATCGACGAGCCAACGGGCGAAACCCGACTCGACCGGAACGCTCATGAGCGCCCCCTCGTCCGCTACTCCGAGCGACCGGTATGGCTCGATCTGCTTTCTCTCGGGCACGACGAAGTAGAGCGACACGCGCCTCAGCTTGAGCTGTCCCATGAGCGTCATGAGAAAGAGGCTTGCGATCTTGCTTACGTCGAAGGTCGTCCCGAGCTTCTCGACGAGGCGGAATATCGCCTCGAAGGTCAGCCGTTGCCGTTCGAGCCGGTCATCGATCCCGCGGGGATTCGCGAGCGTTCTTCCCTGGTTTGTTGCCATCGGCGCCACACTCCGTTATCAGGCCGTCCGAATCCTAGGCGTCCGCCGTGATGGAATCGCTTATCGTAAAATAGTCCTCGAGGTTGAGGAGATGGAACACCGAACTCACCTTGAGCGGCACTCTCGTGAAAACCGCGTCACCCCCCGCGTCCCGCAGGGACGATACGAGCCCGAGAAGAATTCCAACGCCGGCGCTCGATATGAACGAGACCTTTTCGAAGTCGAGCGTCACCCGGATTACCTTCTTCTCCATGAGTTGGGCGAGCATCTGCTCCACAAGGAGCGCTCCCTTGGCGTCGAGATCGCCGCTGAAGGTCAACGTGTTCGATCCATTGCCGAGGGGCGCGGAACCTTCGATCTTGAACTGCACCATTGATTTCTCCTTTCCCGCTCGCGGCGCCGAGCCGCGAGGCCGGACCGACTTTTTCATGAGGGTCATATTGAAACCGGATTCGCGATGATGGGTAAACTGCTCCGCTATGCGATGCGTCATGATGAGACCCAAGCCCCGCTTTTTCCTCGCGCCGATATAGGCTTGAAGATCGAATTCCGAATCCTTCGAGGGATCGAATGCGACACCCTGATCGATGATGGAAACGAGGAGCGTATCTCCCTCGCGCTCGAGATCCACCTGGATCCAATCGCGCGAATCCGACTCAATGCCGTGCTCGATGACATTCATGAGAAGCTCGTAAACGCCGAGCCTGATCTCGAACGAGAAATCGTTCGTATAGCCGAACGCGACCGCCAGGATGTGCGCGCAGCGCGACGCCCGGTCTGCATTATCCCCCGTGCCCGCGAGGAAGAGCGAATACCTGCACGCGCTCCGGCTATCCCCCACGCAGAAGAACGTCTCGCCCTTGCCGACAATACGGCGCCCCGGCTCGATTCGGTCGGAGTCGCGGACAATCGAGGATACGAGCGCGACAATCGGGTTGCGGGCAACGAGCTTTTCGCTCGCGATTCGAATGGCCGGGGCAAGCCGGTCGGGAAGCGCACAGAGGATCGAGGGCACCTGACAGTCCGTCGCAACCGTGACGAGACTCGCGAGCCGGACGGGGATTTGCCAACCTTCGTCGCGCCCGAAGCTCACGCTCACGGCGAACGTGCTGAAATCAATCGATTCAATCTTCATACCGCACCCATGGTATTCCGGACTCTCATCGCGATGGAATCCGGTCCTGCCGTTCTCCCCGTTCGACAGGCGCCCGTCCGATGCCGGCCGGCATCGCGCTGACGGCCACAATCGTGAGGTCGTCGCCTTGAGGCGTCGCGCCGCGGAAAGCGGCGAGGCTCCTCAGAAGCTCATGCACGAGGTGGCGCGAACCGCGCGCGGCCTCGCGGGATGTGATCTGCATGAGCCGCTCGAGCCCGTATTCCTCTCCCGCGTCGTTTCGCATCTCGCTCAGGCCGTCGGTGAACTGCACGATGCAGTCGCCCGGTCTCACGGTAATGAGCCGCTCCTCGAGATCCCGCGAGAAGACCTCGTCGGGGAAGATGCCGACTGGTTTCGTTTTGGTTCCGGCGGAAGTGAGCGCGCGCTCTTCGCCGCCATAGATGAGGAGGGGCATGTGTCCCGCGTTCGAGAAGACGAGGCTCCCGCTACGCATATCGAGCAACCCGCAGAACAGGGTAACGAAGAACTTGTGATTCATATCCTCGCGCAGCAGCACGTTGAGCCGGCGAAGGAGCTCCGCCGGCCTCTTGCGGTTCTGCGCGAGCGCCCGCACGAGGATCCGCGTCATCGCCATAACGACGAGGCCCGGCACTCCCTTTCCGGCGACATCCCCGACGACGATCATGAGCCGCTCTTCGTCGAGCGGGATGAGATCGAAGTAATCCCCGCCGACCTCCGTAGCCGCATGATAGTACGCCTCGACCTCGTAGTTCTTGAGTTGCGGGAGACGAGCCGGCAGGAACGTTTCCTGAATTTCGTGCGCAATCTCGAGCTCCCGGCCGATGCGCTCCTGCTCGACGAGGGCTTTTTGATTGTCCTCGAGCCGCTGCGCCATTCCGTTGAAGGTGCGCGCGAGCGCTTGCAGCTCCTTGACCGACCGCACGTTGATGCGCGTATCGAGCCGGTTGTGCCCGATCGCCTCGGCGCCCGCGATCAGCGCCCGAACGGGCCGCGTAATGTGGAGCGCAAGAAGGAACGAGCTGAAGGCGCCGGCGACGAGCGCGATGATGCCGATGCGGATCATTCTTCCCCTGATGGCGGCCATCGCCGCGTGAACGCCCTCCTTCGAGTACTGGAGGTATACGCAACCGATCTGCTCTCCCTGGTCGGTTACCGGCACCTTCACCTCGATGAGTCGATCGCTCTCGCGGATCTCTTCTCCTGGCAGCGCGAGCCCGGTCTCGGCGACGACGCGCAGGCCGGCGGTGGACTCGTACGCGCGATCGATCGAGAGAACGTCACGGTGCCCCTTGATGACGCCGCTCCGATCGACGACGACGAGCGAAACGACATCCTTTTCCGTGGCGAGCACTCGCGTGACGAGCGGATGGAGCTCAAACTCGGGATCCTCGTGGAGCAGCGGCTTCGCGGAGCTGAGGGCGAGGTTGCGACCATGAAGAACGGCCCTCCGGAGCACTTCCGAGAGCAGCATGCGCTTCTCGTTCGTGACCACGGTGAGCGAAAACGCCGCGACGAGGCAAGCGACGAGCAGAATGACGAGCGTCGCTATCTGTATTTTGAGACTCATTGCCCTCATCCGCGTTCACAGGCCTTCAACGGCTCGTGATGCCCTCGAGCCTCGACAGCTCATCTTTCGTCTTGTTGATGTAGCGTATCGCCTTTTCGTTGTCGGAATCGACCGAGAGAATCTTGTTCCACACCTCGAGCGCCCGGTCATACTCATGGTTCGCATAGTGCTCCATCCCGAGGTACTGGTACGCCTTCACGAGGTATTCGGATACCTGCTTGAATCGGGGGGCGGCGCGATACACCGCTTCCCATTCGTCGATCGCCCGCGTGAAGTTGCCGTGCGTGAAGAATTCGATGCCCCGTCCGTAGCCCTGACCGAGCCGCGCCAGGTCATCGGTCGACAACGCAATTTCCTGAACGGCGGGTACGGTAGCCGCCCGTCTCATCCGTTCGGCTTCCTGTTGCAGCCGCTCGATCTCGATAATCTTCGCCTCGAGGCGGACGTCGGTCGCATTCTTCTCGAACTCGACCTTGAGAATCTGGATCGCGGCGCCGAAGCGTCCCTCCGCAGCGAGGCGATCGGCGTCGGCGATGATCTTCTCGTACTGTTCCTGAATCTTGTCCCGAGCCCGCGCGAGATAATCGGCGGCGATGCCGTTCTTCGGATGAGCATCTCCTCCCTCATCCGCTCCGCGTTCGAGTATTCCAGCGCGCGCTGCTCGCAGCGCCGGATCCGCTCGGCCGCGTCGTTTGAAGGAACGTTCTTCTGGGCTTCGCGGTACGAGAGGAGCGCTCCGGCATATCTTCCCATCGCCATGAGCGAATCGCCGCGCGAGATCGCAAGCGCCGCGTTCGCGCGCCGCAGTCCATCCGCCGCCTGATCGCTCGCCGGCGACCAGAGCAGCACGCGGCTGAAGCGATCGACGGCGCCGGCATAGTCTCCGTTCGCGAAGCGATCCCGGCCTTCGTCGAGGGCGGTCCGGACGGAACGCTCTTCGTAGCTCGTGATCTGGGTCTCGAGCTCTTTCCGGATCTCCTCGTCGTGGCGCTTCTGCGCCCGTTCGCTCTTCTCGCTTCTCGATGCGCCGAATCTGAACGAGAGCGCGAAGAGATGATTTCCGCCGAGCTCGGTGCTGCGGTACGCGTAATCAAGGATGAAATAGGGGACCGTGAATCCGCATCCGAGAGTCGGATTGTCCCCATCCCATCCCCCCCGCACCGCGCATACGTCCAGCATCCGGTATTCCGCCCCGAACTGAATCCTGCTGTCGGTGAACCGCGCCTTGTCGGCATCGACGGCGATCGTGAGGCGATCCCGCATCCGTGACGAGACGGATCTCCAAATCGAAAAACCGGCACGAACGCCCCGCGGATCGCCTGTTTCTTGCTCGACGAGGCTGATTGAGGGCTCGAGAAGATTTCTAAAAGAGACTCCGACGGCGATTCCGTCGATGGCGGGCGAGTGAACGGACGTCTCGAGACCGAGCCCCGCGTCGAGCCCGAATCCGTTCGCGCTGTACGACCCCTGCGTGAAGCGGTCGAGCTTCAGGTCGAGTCCCGCGGTGAAGCCCTTGACGATCTGCTGCGCGTACCCGAGGGCATAACGCGTCTGGACATTGGTGAGATCGCCGTCGGCGAGCATGTTCGCCTCGTCGCGCCGCTCGATGCCGCCTACCCGCAGCTGGATCGCTCCGAACGAGAGAACTCCGAGATTGAGGAATGAGTGCGAGAGCGCAAGAGCGGAATAGGTCGTCGATTCGTCGAAGAGTGACGTGTGAAACAGGTCGACCTCGTCGCGCTCCACGTTGAAGAGACCGGCGGGATTCCGGAAGAGGGCGTACGAATCGCCCCACACCGCCGAAGATGCGCCTCCCATCGAGATGCTCCGGCACCCGGCGCCGAGACCGAACGGGCTCGTCGTCCCGCCGCCGTCATTCTCCGCGCCGACGCCGTCGGCCCGCGCCGCCGAGAGAATGATCGCGATTATCAATGCCGCACGCTTCATGCCGTTCATGCCCGCCGCTCCGCCCGTCACCGGACGAGCGCCACCTTTCGCTTGAATGTAAAGTCTCTTCCGCCGCTATCGACCTTGAGGAGCAGATAGTACACTCCGCTCAGGACGGCGTTTCCGTTGCCGTTTGTGCCGTCCCACGAATACTCCTGGTGAAGTCCCGCCCTGAGCTGCGCCCGCTCCGCGATGGTTTTCACCGGCTCACCCGTAACCGTGAACACCCTGAGGCTCGCACAACCATCGGCGGGCATGTAGAACGTTATTGTCGTTCTTTCGCTTCCCGCCACGAAGGGATTCGGATAGTTGGAGAACGAGGTTCTGATGTCGCGGCCGAGGAGCGCCGCCCGTCCCGAGCCATACGGAAACGCCCCCGAGCCCGCCACGACACCGGTCGCGCCGCCGGTCGCCTCGTCCCTGCAGACGACATCGGACGCGTCCGCCACGCGGAGGCTGAACATCCTCACGGCGGGGCTCGCGACCGTTGCGACCTTGAGAACGATTTCGAGCGTTTCATTCTCGACGATGGCGACCGTGTCCGGCATCGCGACCACGAGACGTCCGCCCTCGATCGTCAGGTTCGAGGCGATCTCTCCGGATGCCCCTACGATCCTCAGCGTCTCGATGACGCCCGACGGATCGACCGCGCGATCATCCTCGCCGAGAACGTCGAGCACAATGCGTTCGACGAAGACTCTCGATCCGGACGAGTCGTTCCGGCGCACGAACCTGAGCCTCAAGCAATCGTTCTCCCCTCCGACGGCAATGTTGGCCGGAAGCAAGCCGTCGGCGTCGAAGAGCGTCTGAGCGGCCGGGAAGATTATTCTCCCGATGCCGCTCGTTACGGGGAAGGCACCCGTGACGTCGATGGCGCTCCTCCCGTCCGTTGCATCGATGATTCCGAGTCCGGCTGGATGTACCTGCATTTGGAAACGCGACGGCGAGGGCGCCGCGTCGAGATCGACGAGCACGTCGAGCGTGTCGGCGCCGCCCGGTTCGACGAGAAGCGGCAAAGGAAATTCGACGGATATATCCGGACCGGTGCCGGCGGTGATATAGGCGGACGCGAAGTCGACACCGTTCAGCCGCACGCGCACGACGTCGAGGAACGCATTCGGATCAAGGGCGCGGCCCGCCTCATCAAGAACGCGCACCGTCACGCCGCCGCACGAGAAGGGGGATTCTCCCGCGGTTCCCGGGTGCCGGAGAATAAGACGGAGCACGGGAACGTCCGCGCTCCCCGCCATGATCCGCTCGACGAGAAGTCCGGTGCCCGCGACGTCGACGCTTTCGAGGGGAGCGCAGAACGTCGCCGCCCCCGAGCCCATCGGGAAGCCGGGTGCGCCCGCCGCGACGCGGACGGGTCTCCCGGAATTGACGTCCCGGACCGCGACGTCCGTCGAGTCGTCCAGGGAAACGGAGAATCCCGTAACGGACGGCGCCGAAAGACATCCGGCAACGGCCGTAAGCGCGACGGGCAGCTGCGCCGAAACGGTCACGGGCGGTTGAAGGACGCATCTGATCGTTGCCGAGCCATTGAAGCTCTCCACGGACGCATACGTGTTTCCGCCCGCGCCGTCGAGGCGAAAGACTCTCAAAACCCTGCCCGCATCGACGGAATCCCCCTCCTCGTCCCGCACGGTAAAGGCGAGTTCGGAGACGCTCATGGGGGCCGTCGACAGGGGACCGTTGTTCGCGAGAACGATCCCGAACACTTCAACGTCATCCTGCCCCCTGTTGACCCTCGCGGGCAGTCCGGGCGTAAGACTCATCGTGAGCATGTTCGCGGGATCGTTCAGCGTGACCGTATTCGTCGACCAGGGAAACGTGTTTCCGGAGAATGGAACGGCATTTCGGCTGTTATGATCCGCGAGCGCGATCTTGCCTGACGACGCGATCGAAAGCCTGAAATCGGAAGCCGGCGCATCAAGCGGTATATCGATCGAAATCCAGAACGTTTTCGAGGTGCCGGGGAAGAGGATCACGGGCTCGGGGAGCGTGCATAGCACCGTTGCCTGAGCTATCGTATCCGCAGCCACCGAGCAAAGAACCCGCACGTCGTCCCTGAGACGCATGCGCGAGGCTGCATCCTTCATGGGAAGAGGCGCGGCGGCTCCGTTTGTCATGGCGAGCTCGATCGACATGAACTCGACGGGCGCGCCCTGCCCCGATGGGGGATTGTACCCGATGGTCATCTCGACGAGAGGGATGTCCTCCTGCCCCCGATTGATGCTTACGGGCGCGCGATCGAGCAGCGCCGCCGTCACGTTCGCGGGAATCTCATCGACGCGAATCGTATCCGAGATCTCGACCCTGCTCGCCTCCGGACCGGCGTTTTGCTTCGCCGCTCCGCGGAATACGAGCTCGCCGATGGAAAGCGCCCTGGAGGTCCAGGCAAAGGCGCTTTCGCTCTTTCCGGAAAGATCCATGGAGGCAGGCGCGGGGCCCGAGACGCTCGAGCAGGACCCGGTGCCCGCCCAAGCGAAGCTGTCCGCCACGATGCCGAGAAGCGTCGAATCGGATGCATTCGCCACACCCATGCGAACCTCGAAAACCTGATCCCGCGTCACGGCCGCCGGGACGTCGAACGATACGAACAGCGGATCGGTCGATATCTCGATCATCGCCGTGCCGCACGCCCGACCGTCAATCGGCCCGTCGTTTCCCGAGGAGACGACCACGCCGCCGAGCGGCACGCAGAGCTTCAGATTCCTGCCGTCCTGCGCGGTGGAAGCGATATCCGCCGTCACGTGGAGAACAAGACCCTCGCACGGGATGGGCTCCGCGAGCGGCGGGACGGTCTTCCACGAGCTTCCATCCCATACGAGAAACGCAAGAAATTCGTCGTCCGGGTCGAACGCGAATCGCGTGTTCCCCGCATCCTTCCAGAGCTTGACATGGCGGACGTCCTGCGCCTGGGAGGCCGTTCCTCTGATCTCAATGGCGAGCCCTTCGAGAACGTCCTCAAGGCTCCCGTTGCACGGGAGCGTGAACGAAAGACACGGGATATCGACCGCTCCCGGCGAAACGCGCGCGCTGGAGACGGGAAGCATTTCTATTTGCGCGTTCACCATACCGTTCGTAATATCGATGCCCGCCGAGTTGAGCGGGAAATCCCCCTGAACGACCGGCGGCGTACCCAGGAAGACAAACGAGCTCTTGTCGGAGACCTGAAGATCGATGCGGATGGAATCGCGAATTCCGCCGAGCGCGGTCTCGTACGATATGAAGATCAGGGTGCTCCGGTAGGGCTTCAGCACCGCGCCGAGTTCATGGAAGAAATAGCCCGCTTCGCCCGGCTGGGCGATTTCGAGAAGGCTGTCGATCGACGGGTCGAAAAGGCCGTCCTCGTCGGAATCGGTGTAGGCCTCGACCTCGATAATCTCCTCGGGGCGCGAGGAACCGACGCTCAGAAGGTCAAGCCGCCGGAGTATCTTCTGCTCCTTGTAGCTGTTGTAAACACCGAGAACGAGGTTCAGCACGTTCCTCTCTCCCGGCAGAACGCGCTTGTTGCCGAGGATGCTCGTGAAGAGCGTCAATCGGTCAGGGACCGGTATGGTGAAGATCCCCGACCCGCTGATCTCGCCGTCGACGGGTCCGTCGTTTCCGGAGGCGACGTCGATGCCCATGACGGGAATCGCCAGATCCACCGTCCCCCCGGTCTCGATTTTCTCCAACACATCCATCGTCACGAAGAATCTCGATCCCGGGAACCCCGCGAGAGGTTCGAAAAGCGCTTCGACGGCATACGTCCCAGCTGTCTCCTCGCCGAAAACGGCGAGGAGAGAGTCCGACGCCGGATCGAAGAAACCGTCGCCGCCGTCCCGCCACAAGCGCAGACGTTCGATCTGATCGTCTCCCGCGGTACCGAGGTTCGTTATCGTGAGACCCCGGAGCGTGTCTTCGATGCACGCATTGCCGGGCACGAGGAAATCGAAAACGAGGATGTCCTGTTTCTGGTCCGCGATCACGCCGCCTCCAAGGGGATAGAGCGTGACCTGGTGCGCCAGCATACCGTCCGTGACGCCGCCTCCCGCGCTCACAAGCGGAAAATCCGCGTCGAGGCGGAACAGCTCTGCGTTCGTCGCAGGCGCAAGGGCGAGACCGATATCATCCGCCGATTCGATACCGACGGAGAGCGTTTCGCCGTCGGCGGTCAGAAGCGAATCGAGAGCGGCGGCGACGTAGAGAATTCGCTGCGTTCCCGGCGCGAGCGCAAACTCCGCCGAAACGAAAAACGCCTCTCCGCCGCTCCATGCGGCAAGGGCGACCACCGAGTCGACGCCGGGGTCGAAGATCAAGTCGCCGTCGTCGGCATACAGCTTGAACGGCTTCGCCGGTTCGCACGGGAAAAGCGTCGAATCCCCCCGCACACGGAGGGAATCGACGGTAATGTCTCCGATCGTGTTGTTGCCCACCCTGAGCGCGAGAAGCTCGACCTCTCCGTCCCCCGGATGCCGGCCGCCGGCGGGGATGGGGAGAGCATCGATTGAGACGATCTCCCGACGCAGCAGCAATTGACCAAGGGGCAGCGTGACATCGCTATCGATGGGACCATCGTTTCCCGACAGATATTCGATCCCTCCCGCCGGGACGCCGAAGCGCGCTTCGAGAGCGCCGTACGCTCCGAACGCAAGATCCGCGACGACGAAAAATCTCTGCGGCTCGCTCAGCGCGAGCGACAAACCTGAGAAATCGAACCGGTCCCCTGTCGCCGCGAAATCGCCGACGTGCGCCTGCTTGCACGGGCCACCCCCTCGCTGCAGGTCACCCCCGCCTTTGCAACGCTGATTCCCAGC
>JAPLKY010000374.1 GCA_026387805.1 Candidatus Krumholzibacteriia bacterium | reverse complement strand
AGAACGGCTCGTTGATCGTGACGTTCTTGATTCCGACGACGCGCTTCTTATCCTCGAGCTTCAGAATCCGGTCGACGAGAAGAAACGGATACCGGTGCGGCATGATCTTCTGAATGACGTTGATATCCCAGAATTCCTGCTCCCCCATGAAGGCATTCTTCTGCTGATTCCTGAGCTCCTGCGCGAGAACCTTCGCGAAACCGAGATTGTGCTTATGGCCGGAACGGATGGCGATGATATGCCCTTCGATCGGGGCTCCGACGAGGGTGAGATCCCCCATGAGATCGAGTATCTTGTGGCGGACGAATTCGTTCGGGAATCGGAGCGGAACCTTGTTGACGATTCCGTCGGAGTCGACTGCGATCGCGTTGTCGAGGCTCCCGCCTTTGATGAGACCCTGCGATTTGAGAACCTCGACATCGGACCAAAGGACGAAGGTGCGGGCCGGAGCGATCTCCCGCACGAAGAGCTCCGGAGTAACGTCGAAGGACGCGTACTGAATTCCGATGTGCGGATTCCGGTAATCGATCGTGAAGCTCACCTTGAAACCGTCGTAGGGAAGAGCGTAGAGCTCGATCCCGTCTCCTCCCGAGAATGTCACCGGCGTATTGATCTTGAGGAACCGGCCCGGGATCCCCTGATTCTCGATGCCGATCTTCTGCAGCGCGTCGACAAAGGGCGCGCAACTTCCGTCGCGCGGCTCGGGCGGCTCGTCGGAGTCGATATCGACGATCATATTATCTATCTGGAGACCGGATGCGGCCGCGAGGATGTGCTCGACCGTGTGAACGACGACGCCGCCGCAATCGAGCGTCGTGTTGCGGCGAATCTCCCCCCCGCTGATGAAATCGACGTTGGCCGGAATCTCGACCGGCGGCGAGAGGTCGACCCGCCGGAAACGGATTCCGGAGAAAGGAAGAGCCGGATGAAAAACCGTCCGCACCGGCTTTCCCGTATGGAGGCCCGTTCCCTCGTAGGTGAACGAGCCCTTAATCGTCCTTTGCTGCCGCACCACGTTTCGTGCCTTTCTCGAGCGCCTCGACCCTTGTGGCGAGCCGTCTGAGTTCCTTGAAGAGCTCGGGGAGCCACGCGATGAGCGCATAGATCTTGCGGGCCGAGCCGTGCTCGCGAGCCGGATAGCCGGAAACCCTCGTATTGGCCGGTATCGACTTCGTGACCCCGCCCTGCGCCCCGACCATCGCGTTATCGCCGATGTGTATGTGCCCGACGAGCCCCGCCTGTCCCGCGAGAACCACGTTGCGGCCGAGCTGCGTGCTGCCCGATACGCCGACTTGCGCGGCGAGGATCGAATCCTCTCCGACGACGACGTTGTGCGCGATCTGGACGAGGTTGTCGATCTTGACGCCGCGCTTGATAAGGGTGACGTCCGTCGTCGCCCGGTCGATAGCCGCGTTCGCCCCGATCTCGACGTCATCCTCGATCTGAACGATCCCGATCTGCGGAATCTTGCGATTCACGTCTCCGTCCTTCGCGTAGCCGAATCCGTCGCTCCCGACGACGGCGCCCGAATGCAGGATGACCCGGTTCCCGATCGAACAGTGCTCGCGCACCGTAACGTGGGGGTAAATGAGACAGTCTTCGCCGATCTTTACGGCGTCAAGAATGCAAACGAGCGGGAGAAGCGTCGTTCGCGCGCCGAGCACCGCGTCTTCCCCCACGAAACAGTATGCGCCGATGGAGACGTCCGCGGCGAGCCTTGCGCTCTTCGCGACGATCGCAGTCGGATGGATGCCCTTCTGAAGCCTCTCGGGATGGCCCTCGGAAAAGAGCGACATGACTTTCAGGAAAGCCAGGTACGGATTGGATACCTTGATGATGGGTTTTGGAGAGCCGTCCTCCCGATCGGCGATGACCGCGGAGGCCCGCGTCGTCGCGAGATACGATTCATACTTGGAATTCGCGAGAAAGGTGATCTCCCCTTCGCGGGCTTCCTTGATCCCGGCGACGCCGGTGATCTCGATATCCGCCGCGCCGACGATCGTGCCGCCGACGAGCCGCGCCAACTCTTCTAGTGCATATGAAACCATCGAATGAATCCGCTCTCGTTCACGTGCGGAAGAATCCCCGGACCATCGACCGAAGGCATCAAGGAGCGGGATTCTTCTGCATCTGCTTTTCGAGCTCCTCCATGACGCGCGTCGTCAGGTCGAGCGCTTTCTTCGCGAATACGATGTTGCCCTGCGCGGCATCCAGGATGAGCGTATAGCCCTCCGCCTCGGCGATTTGGGCAATGACGGCATTTATCTTCTCGACGATGGGTTGCGTGAGCTCCTTGTTGCGCTTCGCCGCCTGGCCATCGTCGCCGAATACATCGGTCATGTACTGATTGTACTCCTGGAGCTTCCTGTCGAAAACCTGCTTCTTCTCCGCGAGCTTCTCCTCGCTCAGCATGAGACTCTGGCTCTGGATTTCCTCGCGCATCGTGGCGAGCGTCGCCTCCATCTCGGACGCCTTCTTCTTCCAGGCATCGACCTCTTTCTTGTACATCGCTTCGGCATCGACCGTTTCCTTGAACTC
>JAPLKY010000116.1 GCA_026387805.1 Candidatus Krumholzibacteriia bacterium | reverse complement strand
CGTGGTGGTAGACCGCGTGACGTACAAAGGCGACCTTGCGACGAGGCATGGGAACCTGCTCGAAGGGGTATCGGCCGCGTGTGGGAGCTGCCAGGGGAACAGGTGCTGGATCGCGCATCAGACGCTCTACGTGAGCTCCATCGAGCAATCGTATTTCAATGTCGCGCCCTATCCGGCGTCCGGATTCTTCCAGTTCTTCATCTGCAGCGAGGGAAATCCGTCGGAGCCCTGCCTGAAGGGTACGAATCTCTACCTGAACGCCGCGACGGCTCCGTGCCTTCCGCCGGAAACGGCCATCGGCGTCGGGGTGTCGACCTGGGGGGCCGTGAAGAGCCTTTTCGGCGATTAGGGCGCGGAGGATCGCGGAGAGAGGTCCCGCGTCCCGATCCGACGATTGTTTTTCGCTTGTTTTTTTCTCTTCCGCGAAATAGCTTTCAGTAGCGGGTCGTAGGTCTCGTGCTGCCCCTTGTTCCTCGGACGATACCACCCCTGGAGACGAGGTGAATCCCTTTGAGAAAGCCTGATCGCAACCGGTCGGTACGCGGTCTCATATCGGCCCTTCTCGTTCTACCGGCATTTGCGGGAGCGGCAGGGGCCCGCGAGGAAGGAGTGCGCCTCGTTTCATCGGCCGGCGGCGCCATCGCCTTCGAGGTGACGGTTCCCGGGGCCGGAATGGTTCCCGCGCCCGGAGGAACGGTCAGGCTTGTTATCGATGGATACGGGACGTTCTCTCCGCCGGGCGCCGTGGAGCTCCCCGGCAGGACGTTTCGTGTCGCCATTCCGCCGTCAGGCGAGCCTCGCGTCTCGTGGGCGGTGCTCGAGGAGGAGCGCCTCGGGCCGTTGAATCTGTTTCGCGTGCCGGGGGAGCGGCTCATCGGGGGGGAAGACGGCATTCCGATCACGGAACAATACTATCCCCCCGACCCATGGGCGAGCGGCGGGGGACTGCCGCTCGTCGAGGCGCTCGCGGCGTCGTTCATGGGCCGCCAGAGGATTCTGCCGATCAGGATAAATCCGCTCATCATCGACGCCGGCGGCGCGCGTCTCGTCCGCAAGCTGTCGGTGACGGTGAGCTTCGGAACCGCGGGCGCGCGCTCCGGGACCGACGTTATCGGGGAGGCTCCCCTCGCCGGCGCGTGGAAGCGGCTCTATGACGATCTCCTCGTCAATCCCGTCGACGTGCCGCGATTCCGCAAGCCGCTCGACCGGGCGCCTGCGTTCGCCGCAACGACGGAGGCGGGGAAGAGGCTCAAGATCCGGATTCCCGAAACGGGCATCTATCTCATACGCGCCGACTCTCTCATCGCCGCCGGGCTTTCGGCCGGGCTTTCGACGGGGGAGCTCGCGCTGAAGAAATACTACTACGACGAGACGAGGCCCGATCTCGCGAGAACGGTCGACGTGCCGGTCCTCTTCGTCGAGGGCGAAGGGACGGCGCCGGGCGTCTTCGACGGAAGCGATCTCCTCTATTTCTATGCGCTCGGGCTCAAGGATGACGCGGAGGCGCTCGATACGAACGCCCTCTATGCCGGCGACAACGTTCTCTGGCTCGAGGAAGAGGTCGCCGGATCATCCATGTCCCCGATGCCCCCGTCCCCCCCCGCGTTGGATACGCTTCCTCCCTCGTTCGACGCGACGATGAAATACCGTACCGACACCTGGTACATGAAGAACGCGGTTCCGGGGACGTTCGACTTTTATTATGCGACGGCGCCCCTTCCCGGAACGTCGGCGGTGCCGTTCGACGTGCATCATCCCGCGACCTCGGGGACGTTTTCGCTGAGGCTCCGATTGCAGGGAAACGATCCGCTGAGCGTCACCCACACCATCTCCTTCAGCGTCCGGAACGCCACGGGGACGCACCCGATCGGTTCGGGCAGCTTCTTTTCCAAAGAGGCGAGGACGTTCACGTTCACGGGGCTTGCCTCCTCCTGGCTCGTCGACGGCCGGAACGAGCTAGTCGTCGTATGCGACGCCGACTACATGTATCTCGTCAACGATTTCACGATCGATTACCCGGCGCTCTTCGTCGCGAGCGGCGACAGGCTCGAATTCGCCGTGAATCCGCTCGTCGATAGCGCCGTGATTTCCATCTCGGGTTTTTCGACGAACAGCGGTTTTCTCGTCGATATCACGAATCCGCGAAGCCCTTCGTATCGCTCGCTCGGTCCGACCGATTTCAACTCCGAAGGTGGCGGCTACCCGCTCGTCGACAACGTCGACGAATCGCTGACGGCGCGGA
>JAPLKY010000443.1 GCA_026387805.1 Candidatus Krumholzibacteriia bacterium | reverse complement strand
CCTTGCCGCGGAGCTTCGCCTCCGACTCGAGCCCGAGCCAGCGGCACGCCGATCCCGTCGCGATGATGATCGCGCGCGTCTCGACGGCCCTTTTCCCGATCGTGAGCTTGAACGGTTGGGTCTCGAGATCGACCGCCGTGACCTCTCCGAGATCGAATTCGACGCCGAACTTCACGGCCTGCGCGCGCATGCGATCCATGAGCTCGGGACCCTCGATGCCGTCGGGAAATCCGGGGAAATTGTCGATGGCGGACGTGATCGTGAGCTGTCCGCCGGGCTGCGCGCCCGAGACGACGAGCGTCGTGAGCTCGGCCCGGCGCGCATAGATTGCCGCGGTGAGGCCCGCGGGACCCGATCCGATGATGGCAACGTCGTACATGGAGATTCCTCCCGTTGATCCGAGCGTTGCAGTATAGGGCGTTCGGAGAGGGAGGACAAGGGAAAACGGGGGAGCTCCCGGGGGAGGTCCCGCAGGATCTCGCGTATTGACAAGAATTCCATCTTGGGCGATACTCCGGAAAGAGCGATGGAATGCAGACCATTCGGGGAGCCCCTTGGACTGATCGATCCGGCCGGGGCTGAGAACCTGGAGGGAATCCAGGGACCCGTTGAACCTGATCAGGTTAAAACCTGCGGAGGGAGGATCCATGAACGCTTTGAAATTGCCCGATCTCGGCAAGATCCATCCGGAGTTCTTCGACCGAGTCATCTACCCCCGTCTCGGCGCCCGGGACGACAGCGTCGTAATCGGTCCGCGGCACGGCGTCGATTACGGCGTGCTCAGAATCGGCGACAAGGTTATGGCGCTGTCGACCGATCCGTTCTTCATTGTTCCGTCTCTCGGATTTGCGAAAGCGGCCTGGTTCGGTTTTCACATCGTGGTTAGCGACGTGGCCGTCTCCGGGCTCACGCCGAAGTACTTCACGATCGATCTCAACCTTCCGCCTGAGATAACCGAAGATCAGCTCGACGAGCTGTGGGGCGCCGTGCACGAGGAGGCGGAGCGATACGGAATCAGCATCATCACGGGGCATACCGCCCGGTACGCCGGATGCAACTACCCGATGGTCGGCGGAGCGACGGCAATCGCGGTCGGCGACGAGAATCGTTTGAGGGGTCCCCATCGGGCGAAAATAGGGGACGAGATCCTGATTACAAAGGGGCCCGCGATAGAGACGACGGGGCTCCTCGCCGCGCTGTTCCCGGGGAAATTCATCGAAGCGGGGGGGGAAGCCTTCCAGAAGGACGCGGCCGACGTGTTCAGGCAGATGAGCGTTCTCGACGAATGCGCGGTGGCCCGGACGTTCAGGGGAGTTCACGTTATGCATGACGCGACCGAGTGCGGCATCTGGGGCGGGCTCTACGAGATGGCGAGGGCGGGGGCCTATGGATTGCGGATCGAGCATGATCTGATACCGGTCCAGCCGGTCGTACAGAGGACCGCCGAGATCTTCGGCTTCGATCCCTTCTGTGCGATCAGCGAGGGCACGCTCCTCGTCGCCGTCGACGGCCGCGACGCCGACGAGCTCGTGGCCGCCCTCGCGGCCGAAGGCATTTCGAGCGCGAACTGCGGCGAGATAGTGCCCGAGAAGGAAGGGCTGAGGGTGATTCGGGGGGGAGTGGCGACGGAGCTCAAGCATCCGGTGACCGATCCCTACTGGAAACTCGCCGCCGAGCTAGCGGGGTGATCCCCGCCGTTTCGACGCGCGGCGAAGCCCCCGCAGCACGGCGAGGTTTCGCGTGTCGTTCGAATCGTCCGTTCCCTTGGGCGTCTCGAGCACCATGGGGCGGTCGAAGAAACGCTCGTCGTTCATGAGAAAGGAAAACGCCTTGAGCCCGAGCGCGCCCTCGCCGATGTGCGCGTGCCGGTCGACCCTGCTTCCGAGCTCCTTCCGCGAATCGTTCACGTGAAAAGCCTTGAGCCTCTCGATCCCGAGCGCGAGGTCGAATGCGCGAATCGTCTCCTCGTACGCGCGTTTCGTTCTCAGGTCGTATCCGGCGGCGAACACGTGGCAGGTATCGAAACATACTCCGAGCGAGCCGCCGGCGCGGACCGCGCCGATGATACACGCGAGCTGATCGAACGTTGTCCCGAGGGAATCCCCCTGCCCGGCCGTCGTCTCGAGCAGGATCTCGGGTCCCGGGACGCCCGTCGCGGAGAGGATCTCGTCGAGACTCGAGGCGATCCGCTTCAGGCCCGCGGCTTCCCCCGCGCCGCGATGGCTTCCCGGGTGGACGACCAGGTACGGGATACCGAGCGAGCTGGCCCGGTTCATCTCGTCGAGAAAACACTCGATCGACCGCGCGAGAATTCGCCCGTCGTTCGAAGCGAGGTTCACGAGATAGCTCGAATGCGCCAGGATGAAATTCGGGGCGAACATTCCCGTTTCTTTCCTGAAGAGCGCAATCTCGCCGGGGTCGAGCTTCCGCGTCCTCCATCGGCTCGTGTTCTGCACGAAGAGCTGCACCGCGTTGCACCCGATCGAGCGACCCCGTTCGAGCGCCCGGTGCATTCCCCCCGCGATCGACATGTGCGCGCCGAGGTTCATCGGGGTCCTTCCCGTTTCGCGGCCGGGACAGCATTGTCTTGCCCGTTCATCCGGCAGGTAGTATTATCATAAAACCGGGAGGAAAACGATGGAGAATTCCAAACAGGAACGGGACGAGAAGCTCGTCGAGCTCGCGAAGGTGCAGGGGGATTTCGAGGCCCAGGTTCTCAAGGGGATGCTCGAGTCCGAGGGAATCGAAGTGGCCATTCGCACGGGAGTCACTCCGAACATCCTGCCCTTCACGGTCAACGGTCTCGGACAGGTGAGACTCTTCGTCAAGGAGAGCGACCTCGATGCGGCGAAGGCCGTCATGAGGGAGAACGAAGAGAGAGAGAAGGACGGCGAGTTAGAAGATCCCGAGGATCCCGGAAATCCGGACGATGCCGGCTCTTGCAATTAGGCGCCGGGTTTCATACTATTCCGTATGCGTGGGGGCTTAACTCAGCGGTAGAGTGCTATCCTCACACGATAGAAGTCGTAGGTTCAAATCCTACAGTCCCCACCATTCTTCTTCTCATCTGAGCTCCTCGGAGTATCTCTTCTGAAGACGGGCGAGGCGTGGATCCTCGCGCAGCGCGAGGGCCGCGGCGCAGACGTCCGCGGCGATGACGGCGAGCGAGTCGCCGTTGAAGGTCACGGATACCTCGGTGAACGACCATTCCTTCTCTCCCGTATCGATCACAACCGTCGAGCCCACGCGCTCCTCGTACGTTCTTCTGTGCTCCCGATGTCCGTTCAGGACGACGTCTATTCCCGGCACGTCCCGCGCAAGCTCGAGGCTCTTTCGCCACCCAAGGTGACTCACCGCGACGACGAGATCGCACCCCCGGGTGCGCAGATTCGTCGCCGCCGCGAGCGCCGAGAGCTTCGGATCGACGACGTTGTATCTCCGAGCGCCATCCGCGCCGTCCCCGTAGATGAAAGACGGCAGTGCGACCGAAAAGATGCCGACGCGCAGCGCGCCCCTGCGGCCGAAGAGCGTTCGGGCGCCTCCGACGTCCTTGACGATCGATTCGGGGGCCACGGGTCTTTCCAGAATACGGTCGAAGACGTTCGAGCTCACGAGGGGGAGGCCGTAGCGTTCGGCGGCCGCGAGGCGCCCCTCGATCCCGGCTCGAGTCTCGAATTCGCCGATGCCGACGGCGTCATACCCGAGGAGCTTCATCGCCTCGAAGAAGTAGCGCTCCTTCAGATCATGCTGCCTCGTGTCCGGCGGCAGGGAGAAATCGCCGGTGTCGATAACGAGCACCGCTCTCTCGCTTCTTCTCTTTTCGACGAGGGAAGCCCACCGGGCCATCCCGCATTGCGTTCTCTTCTTTCAGCTGCACGGCTCGCGGTAGCCGGCGAGCTGATTCGTGAAGAAGATGCTGAGCGCGGTCCCCGGCGGGGGCGCCTCCCGCGAACGCTCGGACCCCGCCATGCGCACCCGAACGGGAAGATAGATAACGACGAGGGCGGCGAGGACCACGAGCGACGGGACGAGAAGCCGCGCGCGTCTATGAAACCTTGTTCTTGCCATATTTCTTGAGTTTCGCGTACACGGTCGGTTTCGATATGCCGAGGACCGCGGCCGCTTTCGTCTTATCGCCGATCTTCTCGACGACCTTCCTCACGATCATCCCCTCGATCCGGGGAAGGATCGGATCTCCGGTCGAAAGCTCGACGTTCTCGATCAGGGTATCGACCGTTTCCTCGATCGTCGCGCGCGATTCCGCCCTGGCGTTTTCGGGACGCCGCAGGATGCAATCGGGCAGATCTTCGGGAAGAATCGTCTCCTTCTTCGAGATAATGATGATCCGGTTGATGAGATTCTCGAGCTCCCGCACGTTTCCCGGCCAGTCGTAGGAAATGAGCAGCGACATCGCCTCGGCGGAGATCTTCTTCAGGGGGATGCCGTACAGACGGCAGAAGGTCGAGAGGAAATGATTGCAGAGCGGCTCGATGTCTTCGGCGCGCTCCTTGAGGTCCGGAACGCGGATCGGAAAGATATTGATCCGATAGTAGAGGTCCTCGCGGAATCTTCCCTCTCTCACGAGGCCGAGGAGATCCTTGTTCGTCGCCGTGATGATGCGGACGTTCGTCGAGATCGTATTCGTTCCGCCGAGCCGGTAGAACTTCTGGTTCTCGAGGACGTGGAGGAGCTTCGGCTGGAGCCGCAGCGGCATGTCGCCGATCTCGTTGAGGAAGATCGTTCCGCCGTTCGCCGATTCGAAATGACCGATCCGCAGCTTGTGCGCGCCCGTGAAGGCCCCCTTCTCGTGGCCGAAGAGCTCGCTCTCGAGAAGCTCGTCGGGAATCGCCGAGCAGTTGAGCGAGACGAACGGCCTTTCCGCGCGGCATCCTCCATAATGAATCGTTTTTGCGATGAGATCCTTCCCCGTCCCGTTCGATCCCGTGAGGAGAACCGTTGTATCCATGTCCTTGATTCCCTCGACGAGCTCGCAGACGTGTCGCATCGGGGCGGAGGTTCCGATCAGATCCTGGAAGGTGATGCGTTCCTTGGGCCGCGCGATCGCGTTTTTCACGACGGAGCGCGATTTCTCGAGATGGTCGATTCTCTCGACGAGGAGCATCTTCTCGATCGCCGCGGCCGCCTCCTGGCCGAAGGAGATCAGGAGACTGTGGTCCTCGTCAGTGGTCCTCTCGGCGCTCCGCGTCGAGTCGAGGTACAGGAATTCCGCGGCTTCGCCGTGAATCCGCAGCGGAACGCATATGAGGCGCGGGCGTTCCTCGAGAAACTCGCGGGATACCTTGCCCTCGGGAATCGTCGTTCGCGAAACGTCGAGCGGATATCCGAGCCGGAGCGCCAGAGAGAGAACGTCGCCGATGTTCCGGTCGGCGAGCATGCTCCCGGCCGAAAAGCCGCCGCTCGCGGCAGCGATGCGGAACGAGTCCTGGCCTTCGGCTTTCGTGAGGAACGCCGCGCGATCCATCGCGGTGATCCGCCGGGCCGTTTCGACTATCGTCGTTCGAAGCGTTTCCTGGTCGCGAGCCGTCCGCATGAGGGAGGCGAGTCTGCAGAGCGCACGAAAGCGATCCGAATCGCCGACGATCTGGTCGCGACTGAGCGGGGATCGCGCGTCGAGCGCGTCCTGAAGCAGCCGCGCCTGCTGCGGGGCCTGCTCTCCCCCCGCGACCAGAGACATCGCCCGCAGGAGATACTCTCCCGCGAGCGGCTCGTTCCCCTCCTCGAGGTAGAGGTTTCCGATATCGGCGGCGACAGCGGAAGCCGCGTTCTTCTTCCCGAGAAGCGACAGCTCGAGGCCGGCGCCTTCGAGCTTGTAGCGGCCGTCCTCGCGCTTGCCCTCGGCGAGAAGCATCTTTCCCTCGAGCAGCGTGAGGAGCGCCGTTTCGAGACGGGAGCCGATCTTCTGGTTGAAGAGCTTGCCGAGGGCGAAGTTGAGATCGCCGAGCTTGCGGTACACGACCGCGCGCTCCCTGAGGGATTTGGTCTTATCGCAAAGGTGCAGATCCTTGGCGTAGCAGCTCTGCGCTTTCTCGTAATTGCCCTGGAGGAACCATATCTCGCCCATCGTGCCGTACGATTCGGCGAGGAGCTGCTGGTTGCCGATCTCCTCCGCGAGGCGCAAGGCGGTGATGCAGCTTCGTTCGGCGTCCTTGATCTGCTCGAGGTCGAGGTACACGAGGGCCATGTTGAGGTGCGCGGCGGCGAGCCCGGGGAGGTTCTCGTACCGTTTCTTGATTTCCATGCTCTTCGTGAAGCATTCGAGCGCTTCGGCGACCAAGCCGAGGGAGCGATACACAAGGCCGAGGTTGTTATAGTTCGAGGCTATGCCGATCTCGTCGCCGCACTCCTCGCGAAGCGCGAGACAGCGCTTGTAGCAGAGAATCGCGTCGTCATACCGGCTCCGGTTCCAGTTGATCGTGCCCATGAGGTTGTAGGCCTGCGCGATCTCGGCCGGATTCTGCTTCTCATCGAGCAGCTTGTGCACGACGAGGCAGTGCTCCCACGAACGGTCGAACGCACCGAGACGGTAGTGGATCCAGGCGATATCGTTGTAGAGCTTGGCGCGCTCGCTCGAGAGGAGCATCTCCCCGTGAGTATCGAGCGCTTTTTCGAGGAGCTTCTCCGCCTTGAGGAATTCTCCCCTCTTCTCGAGAATCTCGCTCTCGCGCCTCGTTGCCTCGACCGCGAGATTTCGGAAGCGCGCCGGCTCCTCCTCGCGGGAAATCTCCTCCCGGCACTGGTGGAAGAAACATTCCGCCCGTTCCATGTTTCCTGTGAGCGAGAAGTGGTTGCCGAGCTCAAGGTAGAGATTGAAGCGCGTATCGACGGGGAGCGCCCGATCGAGCCCTTCCTCCATGTAGCTCACGTTGAAGCAATTGAGCGCGGCGAGCTTCTTTCGTTTCATGAAGGACCGTAGTATCTCGAGGCCCTTGAGCGCCGCCTCTTCCCGCGCGCCGCTCCGGACGAGATGAAAAAACGTATAGAGCGAAGGAGCGTTTCGCCTTTCCGCGAAGAGGCGCGCGATGCTCCGATGGATCGATTCCTTTCTTTCCGGCGGCAGGCTTCTCAGAACCTCCCGGGCGGCGGAGCTGCTTGCCGGCGAGTACACGATCGCGAGGTCGCCGCCGGCGAGGCTCGAAACCTCGGCGCGCGATTTCACGAGACCGCGCGCGACGAGATTCTGCAGCGCCGCGAAAATGCCGTGTTCCTCCGGCGCGAAGATGCCGAGCAGGAACGAGAGCGGAACTTCGAAGCCGAATACGGCGAGAAATCCAAGGACCGATCGTTCCTCGCCGGAGAGGGCGTCGAGGAATCGCGGGCCGCGCGCGCCCGGCTCCCGGTCGTTCGGGCGCCGGCCCGCGGCAGGGAGCTCGATTTCCCTGATCTCGACCGCCCGCTTGGATACTTCTTCCCGGACGTTCCGCGCAAGGAGCGGCGCGTCTTC
>JAPLKY010000219.1 GCA_026387805.1 Candidatus Krumholzibacteriia bacterium | reverse complement strand
CGTGACGCCAATTCTCTAACCTCCTCCGGGACGAACGGCTTCTGTATGAAATCGACTGCGCCGAGCTTCATCGCCTCCACGGCCGATTCGATCGTCCCGTATGCCGTCATGATAATGACGCGGATGTCGGGGCGGGTCTCGCGGAGCTTCCGGAGGATTTCCATCCCCGTCATTCCCGGCATTCTGAGATCGAGGAGAATGAGGGTGAACTCCTTTTCCTTGAGCTTCGCGAGAGCTTCCTCTCCGTTCGAGGCGGTGTCGATATCGACCTTGAGCGCTTCGAGGGCACGAGAGAGTGTCAGACGGATATTATGCTCGTCATCGACAATAAGAACCGAACCGGTGTTCATGATGAGTTATCCTCCTTCCCAATCGCGGATCGCAGTCATCGCCTCTTCGGGAACCTCCGCGGCGCCGAGACGTTGGAGGAGCTGTCTGTTTTGAGCCGCTCGGCTCGCAAGACCGAGCGCCTGGACCTGGGTATCCGGCGTCTCCGCGGGGGAGAGAATCAGGAAGACGAGCTCGATACGTTTTTCCGTTTCCAGGTCGCTGATTCCCCGTTTTGTCAATCCGAGGACGACGAGAGGCGCGGCCAACGCCGGGAGCCTCACGTGGGGAAACGCCACCCCTTCGTTGAAGAACGTCGAGCCCTGGGCCTCGCGTTTCATGATGTCGCCATACAGACCTTCGAGGTCGGCGATGCCGCTGTCGCCGCCGGCCGCGGCGGCGAGCGCCCGCAGAGCCTCCTCCTTCTCGACCGGGCGATCCCAAATCACGATCCGATTCGGCGAGAGCAGACTGCTGAGGGCCGGTTGCGCCGGGGCCGCGGCGGCTGGCTCGGAAGTCGGCTCGGCGCGTTCCATTCCATCCGGGATCTCCGCCAGTCGGGTCGTCGCGGCCGGTTCTCCCTTTCGCGTGTCGAAAACGATTACGGTGACCCCCCATGCGTGTTTCATGAGATTCCCGACGATGCTCCCGTTCTTGCCGAGTCTCTTCCAGGGCGGCTTCCGGTTTCCCCTGCCGACGACGATGTGCCCGACGCGGTATTCTTTCGCGAACCTGAGGATCGTGTCTGCGATATCTTCACCCTTGTAGGTGAACACCATCGCGCCGAGCTGTTTCGCGAGCGTCAACGCATCGGAAATGAAGCGCTGCGATTGAGCGTCAATGACGGTTGCCTCCTCGGAGGGCGTCTGAACGTACACCGCGTACCAGTTCCGGTTGAGCTTTCCCGCCAGGCGCGACGCATAGCGGAGGAGGAGCTCGTTGTTGGGACCGCGCGAGCTGAGGCAGACCATCACCTGGTCCGGTGCGACGTTGGTTTCGTCTTCCGACGTCTCGCGCCGTCTCAGGTCGATCTGGGAGGCGAGCTCGCGAAGGGTGAGCTCCCTGAGCCTCTCCAGGTTCTCCGGAGTGAAGAAATTGGTGAGAGCCGCCTCGACGCGCTCCCGTGGGTAGATTCTACCCTCCACCAGACGTTTTCTAAGGTCCTCGGTCGTCAGATCGACGTCGACGATCTGATCCGCTTCGGAGAGGATCGAGTCGGGCAGGCGCTCCCGCACCTTTACTCCGACCGCCTTTTCGACAATGTTGTAGAGGCTCTCGAGGTGTTGGACGTTCATCGTCGTGATGACGTGAATTCCCTCGGCGAGGATATCCTGCACGTCCTGGTAGCGCTTCGGGTTCGCGCTGCCCGGAATGTTGGTGTGGGCGAGCTCATCGATGAGAGCGACCTGGGGCTTTCGCGAAATGATCGCGCCAACGTCCATCTCCTCCACGGCGACGCCGCGGTACTTCAAACGATGTCTCGGGATGGTTTCGAGACCTTCGCCGAGCTTCGCCACTTCCATTCGGCCGTGCGTTTCGAGGAGTCCGATGACGACATCGATGCCTTCGCTTCTGAGCCGGTGGCCTTCCTGGAGCATCTGATATGTTTTGCCGACGCCGGCGCAATAGCCGAGGTAGATCTTGAGCCGTCCGCGCTGCGATCTGCGGATCATCCCGAGGAAGGAATCGGCTCTGTCTTTAGTCACGGCTTCCGGCTCCTCTCGCGTTCGGCCCGCTCTCCGTCTGTGCGGCCTGCGATTTGAGCGAGCTCGGCGTGACGTCGAGCTCGCGGTTCAGCATCAGCACATTGACCCGCGGTTCCCCGAAGATCTTCAGATCGCGCCCCTGGGTATGCTCCGTGACTTGCTCGAGAATGGCCTTCTCGGCAAGCCCCCGCGCTTTCGCCACGCGATGGGCCTGTATGAGGGCATTTCGCACGCTGATATGCGGATCGAGGCCGCTCGCGGAGGCGTTCACGGCGTCGCCGGGCACGAGAGCGTCGGGGGCAAGCTCGTTTTCGGCCCGATAGGCGGCGGTGCGCTGCGCGATCGTTGCAGACAGTTCTTTTGAAAGGGGGCCGAGGTTGCTGCCCCCCGAGTGCACGGCGTCGTAACCGCTGCCTGCCGCCGAGGGGCGCGGGTGGAAGTACTTCGGATCGGTGAACTGCCTTCCGATGAGGCGCGACCCCGCGATCTCGCCGTCGTGCGCGATCAGCGAACCGTCCGCCCGGCCGGGGAAGATCGCACGGGCCAGGCACCAAACGGTCATCGGATAAGCACCGCAGAGAATCACGGCGAGGAATGCCGTCGCGACGAGCGAGATGCGAAGTTCCGCGAACAGATGTCTCATTGCCGAAGCTCCTCTCAAACGAGATGCAGTGCATTCACGACGATATCCACGAGCTTGATCCCGGGAAATGGAATGACGAGGCCGCCGAGACCGTAGACCAGGAGATTGCGCCTGAGAAGCGCGGTTGCGCCGAGGGGACGGAAGTGCACACCCCGGAGCGCCAGTGGCAGGAGGGCGATGATGATGAGAGCGTTGAAGATGACCGCGCTCAGGATTGCGCTCGAAGGGGACTTGAGCCCCATGATATTGAGAGGGGCGATGGCGGGGAACGCGTTCACGAGCATGGCCGGGATGATGGCGAAGTATTTTGCGACGTCGTTCGCGATGCTGAAGGTCGTCAGCGCTCCCCGCGTGATGAGCATCTGTTTCCCGATCTCGACGACCTCGATCAGCTTGGTCGGATTCGAATCGAGATCCACCATGTTGCCCGCTTCCTTTGCCGCCTGCGTTCCCGTGTTCATGGCGACCCCGACGTCCGCCTGGGCGAGGGCCGGGGCGTCGTTCGTTCCGTCTCCCGTCATGGCTACGAGACGTCCGGCGGCCTGCTCCCTTCGAATCAACGCGAGCTTGTCCTCCGGCTTCGCCTCGGCGATGAAGTCGTCGACGCCCGCTTCACGCGCGATAGCGGCCGCCGTGAGCTTGTTGTCTCCCGTGATCACCACCGTCTTGATGCCCATCGCCCGGAAACGTTCGAATCGGTCCTTGAGCCCTCCCTTGACGATATCTTTCAGATGGATCGCGCCGAGTGTCTTCGTGCCCTCGGCGACGATGAGCGGCGTCCCTCCCGAGAGCGAGATGAGATCGACGGCATCGTGCACTTCGACGGGAACCGGCTGCCCGGTGAACGCCTGTATGGCGTCCGGGGCGCCCTTGCGAATCTGCCTGCCGGCTATGTCCACGCCGCTCATCCTCGTCTGCGCCGAAAACGGAATGAAGATCGCGGGCGCTGTTTCGGCGATCGAGCGACCCCTGAGGCCATACGTCTTTGCGAGGACAACGACGCTCCGTCCCTCGGGGGTTTCATCGGCCAGGGATGCGAGCTGCGCGGCATTGGCCAGCTCCTCGATCCGGACTCCCGGCGCGGGAATGAATGCGGCGGCGTGACGATCCCCGAGGGTGATGGTGCCCGTCTTGTCGAGGAGGAGCACATCCACGTCTCCGGCCGCCTCGACGGCGCGACCGCTCATCGCCAGCACGTTCTTCTGGACCATGCGATCGATCCCCGCGATCCCGATGGCGCTCAGAAGGCCCCCGATGGTGGTGGGCATGAGGCAGACGAGGAGCGCCACGAGCACGGTGATCGAGAACGCGATGCCCGCGTACATGCCGAACGGCACGAGGCTCATGATCACGACGAGAAAGATGACCGACAGGGCCGAGAGGAGCACCGTGAGGGCGATCTCATTCGGCGTTTTGTGGCGCTTCGCTCCCTCGATGAGGAGGATCATATGATCGAGGAAGCTCTCGCCAGGATCGGCCGTGACTCGCACCTTGATCGTATCGGAGAGAACCCGCGTTCCGCCGGTGACCGCGCTTCGGTCTCCCCCGGCCTCGCGGATGACAGGGGCGGACTCTCCCGTGATGGCGGATTCGTCGACGCTTGCCACGCCCTCGACGATCTCGCCGTCTGCCGCGATGAGCTCCCCGGCGGACGCGGCGAACACGTCATTCTTCCGCAACTGCTCGGCCGGGATCTGCTCGATCGAGCCGTTGGGCCCGATACGGCGCGCCATGGTCCGCGTGCGCGTCTTGCGGAGCGTTCTCGCCTGGGCCTTGCCCCGCCCTTCTGCGATCGCCTCGGCAAAATTGGCGAAGAGCACCGTGAACCACAGCCAGAGCGTCACCTGCAGCATGAAGCCGTAAGGTTCGTTTCCACGTCTCAAGAACAAGCCGAGGGTCGTGATCACGGCGCCGATCTCCGTTACGAATATGACGGGATTCTTCGCGAGCGAGAGCGGATTGAGCTTCTTGACGCAATCCACCGCGGCCTGCGCGATGATGTCTCGGTCGAAGAGCGAATGTTTTATCGCCGGCATGATTCATTGCTCCTTCAGTACAGCGCCGCGGATCCGGTCATGAGAAAATGCTCGACGACGGGTCCCAGGGCGATCGCCGGCAGAAACGTGAGCGCTCCGACGATCAGCACCGTTCCGATGAGGACGAGGGTGAATGTCAGACCCGATACGGGGAAGCTTCCCTTCGTCGGAGGGACGAGCCTTTTTCGCCCGAAGCTCCCCGCCAGCGCAAGCACGGGCACTATCATGAAAAAGCGCCCGCACAGCATTGCGACGGCGAGGGTCGTATTGAACCAGTATGAATTGCCGTTCAGGCCGGCGAATGCGCTGCCGTTGTTGCCGGTGCACGACGAGTACGCATAGAGTATCTCGCTGAAGCCGTGAGGTCCGGCGTTGTTCAGGCCGACCGCGCCCCACCTGCTCGTAGCCGCCCAGCCCGCGAAGCCGAGAATGCCGAACACGGCGACAAATATGAAGAGCACGCAGAGCTTCACCTCGCGGATCTCGATCTTTTTGCCGAGATATTCGGGGGTCCGCCCGACCATCAGGCCCGTCAGAAACACGGCGAGCACGACGAACACGAGCATTCCGAACAGTCCCGCGCCGACACCGCCGAAGACGACCTCGCCGAGCTGAATATTGAAGAGTGGGATCATCCCTCCGAGAGGTGTAAAGGAGTCGTGCATCGAATTCACCGCTCCGCAGGAGGCGGCGGTCGTAACGGTGGCGAAGAGCGAGGAATCGAAAATCCCGAAACGTACCTCTTTTCCCTCCATGTTGCCGTCGCCCGGATCCACACCGATGGCGTGAAGCCGCGGATTGCCGGAGCTTTCGGCTCCCCAGCAGACGAGTACCATGGCGACGAGAAGAACCGCCATGGCGCTCCAGACCGTCCAGCCGTGCCGCGTATTCTTGACCGTCTTTCCGAAGTAGTAGGTGAGGCCGCTCGGGATGCAGAGGATCGAGAGCATCTGTATGAAGTTCGAGAGGGGCGTCGGATTCTCGTAGGGATGGGCCGCATTCGCGTTGAAGAAACCGCCCCCGTTCGTTCCGAGCATCTTGATCGCCACTTGGGATGCGAGCGGGCCTTGGGGGATGGTCTGCACCGTGCTCGAATCGACGCCACCCGCCTTCACGTATGCGCTGAAGTTCTGAATCGCGCCCTGCGAGACGAGAAACAGCGCGAAGGCCGTGCAGATCGGCAGCAGCAGATAGAGATCGACGCGGATGAGATCCACCCAGAAGTTCCCGATGGTCTTGGACGATTGCCGGGCTATTCCCCGGACGAGCGCCGCGGCGGCGGCGATGCCGGCGGCCGCGGAAACGAAATTGTGGAAGGTGAGCCCGATCATCTGCGAGAAAT
>JAPLKY010000001.1 GCA_026387805.1 Candidatus Krumholzibacteriia bacterium | reverse complement strand
GCCCGGGCCGAACAGTCCGGCCGGCGGCACACGTCCGTCCACATGAGCTCTTTCGACTGCACGGCTCTCTCCTTTCCCGATGCGCACCCGGACGATAGATCCGATATGCCGGTTTCCTCAATGGATTACGGCGATGAGCTTACCGGGCCGCGGGTATTTTATCAAGAGAAGAATCGATGCTCCCTGGAATCGATCCTCGACGCTACGCGGTGCCCCCGGCGCGCCCAGGCCCGGGCTCGGCGCCGCCGGCACCGGGCTCGGCGCCCTCTTCTCCCCCGACGGCGACATTTCCGAGGTAGTAATGAACGGTCACCTCGAGGTGGTCTCGTATCTTCGCCAGAATGCCGGGCGTTTCGCCCGCAACGAAATAGCTCGCCCGTATCGCCGCAAGCACCGAGATGAATTCGAACAGGAATATCCTGAACGTCATGAGGTAGCGGTAGTTGAACTCGAGCTTGTCGAGGTACGGCTTCCCGCCGGTCTCGCAATCCTCGCGAAGCTCCCGGAAATCCGCGGCGCTCCCCTCGACGAACGCCTCCCGGTGCCTCCGCGCGTTCGCCTCGTGCGCCTTTTTCTCGATGGCGTCGAGCGCCGGGAGGATGTCCTCCTCCCTCGTTCCTCCTCCGGTTCCCGCGCCGAGAATCCGTTCAACGAACGCCTCGGCTTCCGACACGAGATCGTTGAGAAAGACGATATTCCTCTCGAGGGAAACCGGGTATTCCGCCGCGCCCGGCCGCTCGCGTTTCCCCTTGAGAAGCAGGTCGAAGTTGCGGCGAAAATCGTCGGGCGAAGGGTAATTCTTCGCGAGGTGCGAGGAGAATGTGGCGAGAACCTCTTCGATCGTTGCCGGCTTGAGATCCATGACGTGCGCCTTCCGGCGGCTTCACCGTACCTGAATGGACAGCTCGAGGGCGCCGCGGACGCCGGGGCTGAATGACCCGACCGGCCCGGCGGCGAAAGCTCCCCCCTCTCCGACCGCTATGAATCCCTCCGGTACGGCCTTGAGCGTCCGCGCCTCGAACGGAAGATACCCCGCCTCGGCGACGGCGAAGATCGCGCCCGATCCGCGGACGATCCTCACGATCGTGCCGTCTTCGAACTGCATGATGAGGTTCGACCCGTCAGACGATGCGGCGCGGACCTTTCCGGGCAGGGCGCCGCGGCCAATCTCTCCCATGGCGCCGGCATCGAGAAGGGCGAGCGTATCGCACCGGACGGAAGAACCCCTCGTCAGGAGCACGAGATCTCCGCCGAGGAGACCGATCGCGGTGCGTCGAGCCGGGCGCAGCGGCTTGTCCTCGCGGCGGGCAACCGGCGAGGCGCCCGACGCGTCGAAAAGAGCTATCCCCTTCGCCTTCGAAAACGCGAGCAGGCGATCATTCAGCACCGCCGTGCCGTCGATATCGATACCGAGCTTCACGCCGCGCGCCCACCTGCGGGAGGCCGCGTCGAAATAGTGGCAAAAGGCGTCTTCCGTCACGACGAACGCCCCGCCCCCCGCGACGAACACGCGGCGTATCGTGCGCGTGAACGTTTGTTCCTCCAAAAGGGCCGGCTTCTCCCCGCACCTCACGAGATAGACCTTTCCCTTTGCCTGGAAATTGACGGCGCATGCGGCGAGCGTTCCGTCACTGGAGACATCCGCGATGGATGCGGATTTCGCGGCGACCGGCGTCACGAAGGTCCAGAGCGGATCCGATTTCGCATCGAGCGCGCGGGTGGGCGTCAGATACAGGCCGTGCGGGCCCGCGCCCGCGACCTCGCCGAACATGAAGAGAAATCCCTGAGCGGCATCCGCGGCCGCCCGTTCGTCGCGCGAGAACATGAAACCGGAGCCCGGGAGCGATCGCAAAGCCGTCTGCGGCAGGCACGCGCGCACGAGGAGCTCGCAGGAATCGGGTCTCGCGCCCTCAGGGATAGCGAAGTAGAGATAACCGCTCCGCTCCTCTCCCGGCGCGATCTTCACCGGCTTCATCATGCCGCTTTCGAATGCGGGATAGAACGACTTATTGAAAATGGGCCGGTAATACCGCCCGACGTCGACCTCGCTGTACATGAAGAACGCGCCGACGGGAGCGATGAACGTCCCCGCGACAAAGCTCGAGGCGCTGCGCATGCGGTACCGTCCCGCCTTTTTCGCCCCGAGCACTCTCTCCGCCACCGCTCTCGGAGCGAGAGGAAGATACGTCGTGCCCCCCCCGACGAGCGCGAATCCCTCGAATCCCGCGGCGAGCTTCATTCCGTTCGCGCTGTGGATGAGAAGCGGCGCGGATCCCTCGTTGCGGATCGTCACGCGCACGGCGGCGATTCCGCTGTCGGGCATCGCTTTCAGAAGAGATTTCGGCATATCGTCCCCCGCGATCGCGAAGCGCGCCGCGGCCGCGAGGTCGGTTCCCGTGGGAGCGCTCTCCAGCCCGACGTCCGCCGGCGACCCGCGCTGCGGGAGACGGCACGACGACATCATGCTCGCCGCGAACGCGCACGCGGCGAGCGCGGCGACGAATCGCGAAAAACCCGCACCCGTTCCGTTCATTCGAGTCCCTTCTTCAACCCCTCGAGGAGGACCGTTCTCCCGAGAGGCGTGACGCGGCAGTAGCGCTCGGCGGTCCGCACGAAGCACGGGTTCTCGCAGAAGCCTCCCGAAAGATGGAAATGCGCCGGCCTCCCGATAAAATCGATCACATTGCGCACGAAACCGTGGAGAAACATGGCGACGCTCTCCTCGGGAGAGGTTCCGAGCGAAATCTGTTCGAGCACCCGTTCCATTCCGAAGACGCCGCAGGTGACGTTCACCCAGCGGTCGGACGGCGAAAGGGTCGAGAAATCGATGTCGTAGTAGTTCCCGAGAAGCTCGAGCGTCGCCCCCGTCGTCGAGCCGCAGGAGAGGTTCCAGTCGAGCTTGTCGACCTTCCTCCCCTTGAGCCGTACGAACTTTATATCCCTGCCGCCCACGTCGACAAGGGAAAAGTCACCCTCCGCGACGAGCGCGAGCCCCCCTTCGGCGAGCGCGATGAGCTCGTTCCGGTAAACGGCGCATCTGCCGCGCGCGCAGTGCCCCGTCGCGACCTCGTATCGTTCACTCTTTCGCCGCACGAGCTCTTTCGTCGCGACGATCTCGAGGACGCCCGAGTCGAGATCGAGGATCTTCGAATACGTGCTGCCGCAGTCGGCTATCTTCATCGCGACAACCTCACGAACGCCTCGACCTTCGCCAGGATCGAATCGTTGATCTCGCGATGGCAATCCACGGCGAGCCCCTGGTTCCTCTCCGCGAGGAAATGCGCGAGATCCTGCTTCGCGCAGAAGCTCTGCGTGAAGAATACGGTGGGAATCCCCGCGTCGACCCGGCACTCGAGCTCGACGTCGGAAGGGCGTCCCGCCTCGACGCACCGCGTCCACCCGTAGACGTGCGTCGTTTCCGGAAAGAGATCGAGTATGCGGAAATCGTGCGGGGGCACGCCCCAGAAACCGTGCGTCGGCTCGCAGGCGGCCGGGGCCGGATCCGGCGTCGAGGGATCGACGACGGTCGCCATGATCCGGTCGATCTTCTCCCTGAGCGGCAGGCGGGCGCGCGAGAAAACGAGCGGCCGATTCTCGAATTCCTCTTCCGGAAAGCGCGACTCGACGACCGGGAAGCCCAGCGTGCGGAGAAGGAACGCGGCGTGCCGCCCCCGATCGCACTTATCTTCCCCGACGGCGGCTATCACCGCCGCGAGAGCGTTCCCGAGGCTCATCGCGTTATCGACGACGTTCGCGACGATCCGGCACGTGGTCGCGGGAAGGATCCCCGAATCGGGCGCGCCCATGTCGACGTCGAGATCCACGAGCGGGAGCTCCGCGCCGTATCTCTCGCGCGCCTCGCGGAGCACCTTCCGTCGCGGGAAGCCGAAGTAGCCAATGACCGTATCGGCCGGGTATTTTTTCATCGTGATTTTCAACGGACGGGAAGACCGCTCTGAAGCGCCGCGGATCACGGGGTACGGGAACCCGTGCTCATTCCTCATCCTCGCCGTTTTCAACGTGCGAAATAGCCTCGACCACGTCATCCGGTTTCTTGGCGTCGAGCAGCTTTTTCCGGAATTTGTCGAGCTTGATCATCTTGACGATCTTGGCGATCGCCTGCACGTGGGGACCGGACTCGGACGTCGGCGCGACCATGAGAAAGAAAAGATGCGACGGTTTCCCGTCCTGGGCCGCGAAATTGACGCCGGCGCGGGATATCCCGATCACGATACTGAGGCTTTTCACCGCGTCCGATTTCGCGTGCGGAATCGCGACGCCCTTCTCGAGACCGGTCGATCCCTCGCGCTCCCGGCTCATCACGGCTTC
>JAPLKY010000291.1 GCA_026387805.1 Candidatus Krumholzibacteriia bacterium | reverse complement strand
GAGCCGCGCCGAACGCACCGAGCCGTCCTTGAGGAGCACCTCGACGTGGTACGCGTTCAACCGGTCGCGCTCGAGGAGATCCTGGGGGAGCGTCAGCCGGAACTTGTAATCGGCGCCGATTTCGGGGAAGTATTTTTTCACGATCGCGTCGCGCTTCGCGTACACGCCGAAGGCCTCGACCATCGGGGTTATATTGACCTCCTCGCACGTGATGCCGAGCGACTTCGCCGAGAGGGCGCCGTACTCGCGGCTCACCGGATTCGAGTCGCGCTCGGGGAGGAGGAGCGAATGCACCCGCTCGCGGCCGACCGCCCGCACGGAGAGCGCCGCGGCGACGGCGGAGTCGATCCCGCCGCTCAGGCCGATGACGATCCCCTTTCGGTGGAAGTAGCCCTTGACCTGGTCCCGGATGAAGTCCACGAGCCGAGCCGAGACCTTTTCGGCGTCGATCGCGAGAACGTTCTTCGTGAATTCCCTTCTCCGCGAGCGCGGCGCCTTTCTTGAGCACGACGTACGCCTTGATCGCCTCGCCGAGCACCTCGTCGGGCACGCCCGTGACGACCGCCTCGACGACCCCGTCGATGGAGTAGAGGGCGTTCTCGACCTCCTTGGGGCTCACCTTCTCGCCGCGGCTCTTGATGATGTCGTCCCCGCGCGCTACAAAATACAGGAATCCCTCCTCGTCCATCTTGAAGAGGTCCCCCGTGTAGAGCACCATCTCGCCGGGCAGGCGCCCGGGGCGGAGCATCTTCGCCGTCTCCTCGGGGAGCTCCCAGTAGCCGAGCATCACGTTTCCCCCGCGGACGACGAGCTGCCCGATGACGTTCGGCTCGGTGATGACGCGATCGTTCTCGTCGACGAGATACACCTGCTCGTTCGGCATGCCCCTGCCGACCGAGGTCGGCCTGCGCCCCAGCTCCTCCGGGGGAAGGTACGAGACCCGCTTGCACTCGGTGAGACCGTACATCGAATAGATCCGCACGCCGGGAAACACCTTCTGCAGTCCCGTGATGTGGCTCACGGGGAGCGCGGCCGCGGTGTTCGAGATGTAGCGCAGATGCTCGAACCGCTCCTTTCCGAGCTCCTCCATCTGGAGAAGGATCGCCGATATCGTCGGCACGATCGGAAAGCCCGTCACGCGCTCCTTCTTGATGAGATTGATGACTGCGTACGGGTAGAGGAACGATTTTTCGAGAACGACCGTGCCGCCGTACTGCGCGGCCATGATGACCTGGTAGAGGCCGTAATCGAACGAGAGAGGGAGCACGTCGAGGACGACGTCGCTCTCGCGGTTCTCGAGATACGTGGTGATCGAGGTCGACGCCGAGACGACGTTCCGGTGCGCCATCATGACGCCCTTCGGATTTCCCGTCGTGCCCGACGTGTAGATGAGGGCCGCGAGATCGATGTCGATCGCCTTGCGCGGCGGCGCATCGCTGCTCTGCGCGGCAAGGGCTTCGCCCCACGCGACGATCTCGCCGCCGAAGCGCGCGGCGGCTCCGGTGTCCCCGCCCCGAACGTTCTTCCCGACGAGCACGACCCCCTTGAGGGAGGGGACCGCCGAGGCCGCCTGCTCGACGGAGCGCCACTTGGCCGCGTGCGTGACGAGCGCCGTCGCCCGGCAGTTGTTGAGAATGTACTCGATCTTGTTCGTTTTCGTCCGTCGAGCCCTGCGTAGGTGATGCGCTCGGCGCCCGCGACGAGCGCAACCTTATCGGGAAGCCGCGCGGCGCTTTTTTCGAGAAATTCATGAACGAGCATACGTTTTTCGCGTTGTCGAGGTTCGGGCCTCCGGAGCGCGTCAGGAGGCCGAGGCCACCCGCTTCCTTTCGATGAAGCTCGCGAGCCTGTTTATCGAGTCGAGGTTCTCGGGAACGAGCTCGGTGTCGGCGACCTCGATGCCGAACTTCGTTTCCACGAAGGCCACGAGCTCGAGCATTCCGGTCGAATCGATGATCGAGGTCTCGAGGAACGAATCGTCGTCCGAAAACTTCGCGTCATTCGATCCGAAGAGGAAGTTTGTGATGATGAATTCCCGAATCAGCTTCTTGCTTTCCAAGTCGCCCTCCCGGTAGTGGCTAATTTATTGAATTATATATAGATACGCGGCATCGCGCCGAATACCGTCTTAACGAGGGCAGATTAGCAAAAAGAGGACCAATCGGCAAAGAGAAAATGCGGCCCGCAAGCCGCCGCGGCGGCTCTCTCTCCGCCTCGGGGCCGGACGTTCCCTCAGGAGCCCTCCGAAAGGAACGGATTCTCCCGCCTCTCCTCTCCGATCGTCGTGCGCGGCCCGTGCCCGCAGTAGACGATCGTCTCATCCGGCAGGGTGAAGAGCTCGTTTCGTATCGAGGCGAGGAGCGTATCGAGATCTCCGCCCTCGAAATCGGTCCTCCCGATCGAACGGTGGAAGAGCGTGTCTCCCGCAAGGACGAATCCGTCGAAGAGGATCGATATGCCGCCCGGCGTGTGCCCCGGCGTGTGGAGGACCTTTCCGCGAACCGCGCCGAAGACGATCTCGTCTCCTGCGGCGAGCGCGCGCTCGACCTTCGGCTCCCTGATCCGTCCCATGCCCCAGAAGGGCGCCTCCTTGACCGAAAGCTTGACGAGTCCGAGATCGGCGCCGTGGATCGCGAGCGGTATTCCGTAGCGTTCCTTGAGCCCGGCGGCGGATGCGATGTGGTCGCTGTGCCCGTGCGTGCATACGATCCCGATCGGCTCGAGCCGCGTCTCCTCGACGAGCTCCTCGATGAGGTCGGGCTCTCCGCCCGGATCGACGATGATCGCCTTCCTCGTTTCGGGGCACGAGAGAATGTAGCAGTTCGTCTGGATCGGGCCGACGACCCTGCATGCCACGCGCGCCTGGATGTTCTCTTTCATTTTCCTCCCGGACATGCGAGGGCGCCCGTCGGGCACACGAGAGCCGCGATACCGCATGGGCGGCAGCGCTCCGGCACGATGACGAGCGAGAGCCCCTCGACGACGAGCGCCTCGGCGGGACAGGCGGCCGCGCACGCCCCGCAGACGACGCAGGTATTCCGATCGACCGTTATGCTCCCCCGCCGATCGTTCATCTTCAGCGGCGCCCCTTTCCGCCGAGCCAGCTGCCGGCGAATTGTACCAGAAGCCGCGGGCGCGCCGCAACGAGGGCGCGCACCATGAGGAGCGGTCTGATGCCCTTTTCGTCGAAGAGGCCCGGTACGCGCGAGAGCTTCCGTCCCATGCGGGACATCTCCTCGTCCGAAAGCCCGTAGAATATCCGCGCCGCGTGATAGAAGGCGTCGTTCGACTTGCCGACGGTGCGGCGCCACTCGCGCGTGTACGCGCCGAGCTCCTTTGCCGAGGCGCTTCCCCCGGAAAGCGCGTGGAGAATCGCGGAGGCGGCCATGTCGGCGCCTTCGAGCGCGTTGACGATTCCGCCCCCGGAGAAGGGATTGTTCTGGTTCGCGGCCTCGCCGACCGCGACGAATCCGTTCGCGGCGAGAGCGCTGAGTCCGCGCGCGACGGAGCAGCCTCCGATGACGAGACGCGTGCGTTTTCCGCCCGGCGCGCGGTGCGCGAGAAAGGCGTTCAGGTATTCGACGGCCGTTTTCCCGCCCGCCTGGAGAGGATTGATCCCGATGCCGACGTTCGCCTTTCCCTTTCCTTTCGGGAAGACCCACGCGTAGCCTCCGGGCGCGAATCTTCTCCCGAGATGGAATTCGATTGCCTCGCCGGGCAGCTCGATGCCGTCGATCAGCTCCTCGGCGCAGGAGAAGAGCTCGTCCGGGCGGAGGCTCTTCTTGAGCCCGGCCCAACGCGGGGAGAGCGATTCCACGCCGTCGGCGCCCACCGTGATCGCGGCCGGCTCGTCATACTCGGAGCCGCTCGCGAGATCCTTTACCCGCACGCCGCGGACTTGGGTCCCCTCGCGGATGAGCCCCACGGCCTGATGACCGGTCCGCAGCTCCGCCCCGGCGGAAACGGCGGCCGCGGCGAGACGCTGATCGAAGAGCTCGCGGTCGACGACGAACCCGATGCCCGGCATTTTGCGCTCGAACCTGGTTCCGTCGGGCGCGACGATGAGAAAACCGTTGACGGGAGACGAGACGAGCCGGTCGTCGAGGGGAAGGTAGCGCTCGACGTCCTCGCGCGGCCCCACCGCCTCGGCGCAGCGGACGGGGTACCCGACGCGCGGACGCTTCTCGAGAAGAAGGACGCGCCGCGCGCCCCTGGCGATCTGCGCGGCGGCTCTCGATCCCGCCGGCCCCGCGCCGATCACGACGACGTCGAAACCGCGAATCACGGTCATAGGTAATAGATCAGATTGAGCGACAGGACGAAACCCGAGTACTTGAGATCGAAGTTGCCGTCATGGATATAGAACTTGCTCTGCGACATCTGGTATTTTCCCTCGAGCCCCGCCGCGTAGCGGTTCGTGATGAAGTACGTCATCCCGAATTCCATGTGCAATCCCGCCTCGAAGCTGTCCCGGGATACGTTCTCCCCGGGATTGGAGAAGGGCTTTCCGTCGCTCATGGTGCTCTTCGTATCGAGGCGCACCATGGGGAAGACCGCGGCGAAACCGGCGCCGACAAAGGGGGAGAAGCGCTGCGGCTCGGGAGACACGAAGTAGTATGCAAACCCGGCCTCGACCGTGCAGAGATACACTTTGAGGGTCCGTTCGATGTCGAGGGCGTAGTTGGTGTCGGGAAACATCGCCACGTAGTTGCCGACGCTCGACGTGTTGATATAGCTCAGGGACGCGCTCCCCTTGAGGAAATGATTCGGCGTGAGCTGTCGTTCGTAGGACAGGCGTCCGTACGGGGCGGGAGAGAGCTCCTCGAACGTATCGCTTCCCTTGCCGCGAAGGTACGCCCAGTTGTTGAAATGCTCGGTCAGGTACGTTAGATCCACTCCGTCGAGAAATCCGGCCGAGAACGAGAAGCTGTTGTACGGAATGGGACCGAAGTACTTCTTCTCCTTGAAGATAGGGGGCGCGCCCTGCGCGACGGAACAGGCGAGCAGCGAGACGACGAGAAGAACGAATATCGAATATTTCCTCATGAACGCTCCATTCTCCCGAAACCCGGCCCCTTCGGGCCGCCCTTGCCGCACACGTATAAGGTAACCTTCCCGGATTCCATTGTCAAATGCAACATGGGCAAGCTCTTACCTTGACAAACGGGGTCGCCGGACGTATGGTGGAATCCTCGCGGGGCGTGAGTATATGAAGATAATTCTTTTCGTATGTACGGGTAACAGCTGCCGGAGCCCGATGGCGCGAGGGATCGCCGTGGCCCGATTGCCGGGGCGCTGGCAGGGCAAGGTGGCCTTCTCCTCGGCGGGCACCTCGGCATACGACGGCATGATGGCGGCGGAGAATGCCGTCCTCGTTCTCAAGGAGATCGGCATCGACATCTCCCGCCACCGGGCGAGGCTTCTCACCGGGGAGATGGTGGAAAGCGCCACGCTCGTGGTCGCGATGGCGCGCCGTCACAGGGAGGAGATTCTCCGGCTCGTGCCGGGCTCGGAGAGCAAGGTGATCGTCTTCGGCGATCTCGACCTGAAGAGAAAGAGCCCCGATATCGAGGATCCGATCGGCGGGGACGAGGCGGTCTACCGGCGCACGAGGGACGAAATCGCGGATCTGGTATTCCTGCTCATCGATTATATCGCGGAGAGTTTCAAATAGGGATTGCCCGGCGGGATTGCAAAGACTATAATTTTTTCGATTCTTGACGTGCAAAAGATCAATCGGGAACGTGACTGACGAGCGGTTAGAGAGGATTCCGGCGGTTCGAAGCGCGGGAAAGAAGGAGAGGTAACGATGGCTCTGAAGCCGACGAAGAAGATCTGGATGGACGGCACATTCGTCAACTGGGAGGATGCGACGATTCACGTCTGCGCGCACGTCGTTCATTACGGCACGGCGGTTTTCGAGGGCATCCGGTGCTACAACACGAAGAAGGGCCCGATGATCTTCCGCCTCCAACCTCACATAAAGCGCCTCTACAACTCCGCGAAGATGTATCGCATGGAGCCGACGTCGATCGGAATCGAGAAATTCATGGAGGCGTGCGTCGAGACGGTGCGCATCAACGACATGAAGGAATGCTACATCAGGCCCGTCGTCTATCGCGGCTACAACGAGCTCGGCGTGTATCCCCTGAACTGTCCCATCAACGCGTTCATCGTCGTGTGGGAGTGGGGCAAATATCTCGGCCCGGAGGCGCTCGAGCAGGGCGTCGACGTGTGCGTATCGAGCTGGAACCGCATCGCGCCGAACACGCTTCCGGCGCTCGCGAAGACGGCCGCCAATTACATGAACTCGCAGCTCATCAAAATGGAGGCGCGCCTCAACGGCTACGAGGAGGGCATCGCGCTCGACGCGAACGGCTACGTGAGCGAGGGGAGCGGCGAGAACCTTTTCCTCGTGATGAACGGAAAGCTTCTCACGCCGCCTCTCGGCGCGAGCGTGCTCCCCGGCATCACGCGCGACTCCGTCATCGTGATCGCGAAGGAGCTCGGGATCGAGGTCTCCGAGCAGCTCATCCCGCGCGAGATGCTCTACATAGCGGACGAGCTCTTCTTCACCGGCACGGCCGCCGAGATCACGCCGATTCGCAGCGTCGACAAGATCAACGTCGGCGCGGGCAAGGCCGGCCCGATCACGAAGAAGCTCCAGGAGATATTCTTCAAATATCTGACCATGGAGGCCAACGATACGCACGGCTGGATGACTCCGATCGCCACGTAGGCGGCCGCGGGAGGAAGACCCGTGAGAATAGCGGTCGGCTCCGATCACCGGGGCTTTGCCCTCAAGGCGCATCTCGTCTCTACCCTCGCGAAGGCGGGGCACGAGATCGTCGATCTCGGCTGCCCGGGGGTCGAGCCCGCCGATTACCCCGATTTCGCGTTCGCCGTCGGCGAGATGGTCGCCTCGGGCGGCGCCGAGCGGGGGATCCTCGTATGCGGGAGCGGCATCGGGATGTCGATCGCGGCGAACAAGGTGCGCGGCGTCCGCGCGGCGCTCTGCCGCACGGTGGAGGACGCCCGCATGACGCGCCGCCATAACGATTCGAACGTGCTCGCGCTGTCCGAGCGCGGGCTCGACGATCCGCACGTCGACGAGCTCGTCGCGGCGTGGCTCTCCACGCCCTTCGAGGGAGGAAGGCACGAGCGGAGAATCGAGAAGATTCGCGAATACGAGGAGCGTTGCTGATGTTCAACGAGAATCTCTTCCCGTACCTCGAGAAAACCGATCCGGAGATCATGGACGCGATGCGGTGCGAGCTCGCGCGCCAGCAGGGGCAGCTCGAGCTCATCGCGAGCGAGAACTTCGCGAGCCGCGCCGTGCTCGCCGCCCTCTCGAATCCGATGCAGAACAAGTACGCCGAGGGCTATCCGGGAAAGCGCTACTACGGCGGCTGCGAGTGCGTCGACCGGGCGGAGGAGCTCGCCCGCGAGCGCGCGAAAGCGCTCTTCGGGGCCCAGCACGCGAACGTCCAGCCGCACTGCGGCACCGGCGCCAACATCACCGCGTACCTCGTGTTTCTCAAGCCCGGCGACACAATCATGGGGCTGAGCCTCTCGCACGGCGGGCATCTCTCGCACGGGCACCCGGTCAATTTCTCGGGATCGTTCTTCAACGTCGTGCACTACGAGGTGGACCGCGAGACGAAGACGCTCGACTACGACGCGATCGAGAAGCAGGCCCTCGCCGAGCGGCCGAAGCTCTTCGTCGCCGGCGCGAGCGCCTACTGCCGTGTGTGGGATTTCAAGCGTCTGCGGGAGATCTGCGACTCGATCGGCGCGATCCTCATGGTCGACATGGCGCACTTCGCGGGGCTCGTCGCGGCGAAGATCCATCCCGACCCGGTGCCGTACGCGGACATCGTCACCTCGACGACGCACAAGACGCTGCGCGGGCCGCGCGGCGGGCTCATCCTCTGCCCCGAGAAATACCAGAAGGAAGTCGACAAGATCAATTTCCCCGGCACGCAGGGCGGGCCGTTCATGCACGTCATCGCGGCCAAGGCGGTCTGTTTCAAGGAAGCGATGTCGGAGGAGTTCCGCGCGTACCAGCGCCAGGTCGTGGCGAACGCGAAGAAGCTCTCGGGCGTCCTCATGGCGCGCGGCTTCGACGTGGTCACGGGCGGCACCGACACGCACCTCTTCCTCGTCGACCTCTCGAAGCGCGGCCTCACCGGGAAGGACGCCGAGAAGGCCCTCGAGCGCGCCGGCATGACGGTCAACAAGAACACCGTTCCCTTCGACGGGAAGAGCCCCTTCGTCACCTCCGGATTCCGCGTCGGAACGCCGGCGCTCACCTCGCGCGGCATGAAGGAGCGCGAGATGGAAGAGCTCGGAGCCCTCATGGCCTCGGTTCTCGAAGACCTCACGAACGAGAAGACGATTCTTCGGACGCGGGAGGCGGCAGGGGCGCTCGCGAAGCGTTTTCCCCTCTACGCGTGACGCGGCCGCGCCGGGCGGCGCGGCACGGGAGCGATCATGACGAGACCGAGCTGGGACGAATATTTCATGAAGATCGCCGCGCTCGTATCGGAGCGCTCGACCTGCGGCCGGCGGGCGGTCGGCGCGATCATCGTCAACAACAAACGAATCATATCGACCGGTTACAACGGCGCGCCGCGCGGGCTCAAGCACTGCCTCGAGGCGGGCTGCCTGCGCGAGAAGATGGGCATCCCCTCGGGGGAGCGCCAGGAGCTCTGCCGTGGCGCGCACGCCGAGCAGAACGCCATCATCCAGGCGGCCGCGAGCGGCGTGAACATGGAGGGCTCGACGATGTACTGCACCACCGCCCCCTGCGCGACGTGCGCCAAGATGATCATCAACGCCGGCATCAAGCGCCTCGTTCTCGGCGGGCGCTACCCCGACTCCCTCGGCGAGGCCCTCATCGAGGAAGCGCTCATCGAGACCGAGTACCATATACTCGAGCCGAAGCCCTGAGCGCATCCGGTCCGGAGGTTTTTCATGCGGTGCCCTTCGTGCGGACATGAGGAGGACCGGGTCGTCGACAGCCGCGCGACGAAAGAGAACTCCGCGGTGCGCAGGCGCCGCGAGTGTCTCAAGTGCGGCTCGCGTTTCACGACGTACGAGTACATCGAGCACACCCCGCTCATGGTCGTGAAGAAGGACGGCCGCCGGGAGCATTACAGCCGGGAGAAGATCATGAACGGGCTGCTCCGCGCGTGCGAGAAGCGCCCCGTGTCGCGCGAGGCGCTCGAGAAGCTCGTCGACGAGGTCGAGGAGTCGATCGGCCGCCGCGTGCGGGACGAGATCCCGACGAGCGAGATCGGCAACGAGATCATCAAGCACCTCGGCGGCCTCGACCAGGTCGCCTACGTGCGCTTCGCGTCCGTGTACCGCGAGTTCAAGGATGTTACGCAATTTCTCGACGAGCTGCGGAGCCTGCTCGAGAAAAAGCGATAAAGGAGGTCCCGAGATGTCATCTGCGATGCGTTTCCCGGCGACGCGCATGCTCGTCGCGTGCGCCCTCGCGTGCGTTATGGTCCATATCGTTCCCGCCATCTCGCCGCGGGCCGAGGAGACGAAATCGTGCGTGCTCGCCTTCTCCCTTCTGGAGGGAACGATCCTCAATTACACGAATTTCTCCCAGATCGACCAAAACTACGGTGGCTCGGACGTTTCGATGAACCAGACGTCCAATCTCGAGATGAAGTACGGTGAAAAGGCCGATTCCACCGGCGCGGCCAGGGTCGATTTCAAGTTTTCGAAAGTCAAGTCGAGCCTCGTCATGAACGGGCAGCTCCGGGAATGGACTCCCCCGATCAAGCTCGAGGGAGCCGAGATCCGGGTTTTCGTCACCCGCGACGGCAAGGTCGCGCGTTTCGAGCCGGGCAAGGGAATCATCGGCATGAGCAAGAAGGAGGATCTCCGGGACGTCGTCGACGCGCTGTTCGTCAAGCTCCCCGATACGGTCGTTTCGGTCGGAGGGACCTGGACGGAGGAGATCGAGGAAGGGAAGAAGGAAGGGGCGGAGCCCGAAATCAAGGGAACGGCCCTCTATACCCTGAAGAAGATCGAGAAGAAGGGGGACATCGAGGTGGCCGTCATCGAGGCGAAGGCGAACGTCAAGATGAACTCGGAGACGCCCGCCGGAATGCTTGTGGCCGACGGGAAGATCGACATAAAGGCGCAGATCGCCGTCGCCGGCGGCTACATCGTCGAACTGAAGCAGAACGTCGAGATCCGCGGGGACGTCGTCGAGAAGGATCCCCTGACCGACAAGGTGACGAAGCGGCAGACGGCGGTGACGAGGGTCACCGAGATCAAGCTGCAGCGATAGCGCGGGATTGCGGTGGCGGAAGAGCGGAAAGAGCATCTCAAGGAGATGGGGCTTCTCGATCACCTCGAGGAGCTCCGGTCGGCCCTGATCTCCGTTCTTGTCGCGTGGGTCGGCGTGTCGGCGGTTCTGTGGTTCTTCTCGGCGCGGATTCTCGAATTTCTCATCAAGTATCTTCCCGTCAAGGACCTCTATTTCTTCGCCCCGGGCGAAGCGTTCATGGTGAGGACGAAGCTCAGCTTTATCCTCGGAATTCTCGTCTCGGCACCCTACATCCTCTTCAGGGTGTGGCGATTCGTCTCGCCGGGCCTGTTCAGGAAGGAGCGGGGCCTCGTCTTCCCCGTCGTCGTTCTCTCGGTTGTCCTGTTCTACCTGGGGCTCCTTTTCGCCTACTGGGTGATGATGCCGCTCGTGCTCAGGTTCTTTGTCACCTTCGGCACGGAGAGCCTGACACCGATGCTCTCGGTGGATAGATACTTCAGCTTCGTCGCGAAGCTCTCGTTCGCATTCGGGCTCGTGTTCCAGCTACCGCTCGTCATCATTCTTCTCACCTGGATGGGCGTCGTCTCGGCGCGCACGCTCCTCAGGCAGTGGCGGTGGGCAATCGTCATCATCTTCAGCGTCGCCGCCGTTCTCACCCCTCCCGATCCCATCTCGCAGATCTGCATGGCGGTCCCGCTCTGCGTGCTCTTCTTCGCGAGCGTCGCCGCATCATTCGTCATCGAGAGGCGCGGGAAGAAGCCCGATGCCGGCGATGCATAAAGCCGCCGGAACTTTCGCCGCCGCAACGAGATACGACGAAATAGGAAAGGTATACTCCTTGACAGGAGCCGTATTGCGTGATACCTTTAAGCCGTTCGGCCCGTGCGTTCCGCGATCGAGGAACTATGGAAAAGGACGATAATGACCCAATCCGACCACCAGAGACTCGTGCCCATACAATCTCTCGTTCGCGGTGAGCTCGAATCGCTCGAAGCGCGGCTCCAGGAAATCCTTCTATCCGATATTCCGCTCATCGAGAATATCTGCAGCTATCTGAACGACAGGCCGGGGAAGCGCATCCGGCCGACGATCCTTTTTCTCACGGCGCGGAGCGCGGGGAAGCCCGAGGCGGACACGGTCACGGCCGGGCTCGCCGTCGAGCTCGTCCATACCGCCACGCTCGTTCACGACGACATCATCGACGACCACATCATGCGGCGGGGGAAGCCGACCGTGTACGCGCGGTGGGGAAGCGACGCGGCGACCCTCATCGGGGACTATCTCTACACGATGGCTTTTTCGTGTCTCGCCGAAGCGCGGATGTTCGACGTCATGGAGATCCTCGCCCGCGTCACGCACGATATGAGCGTCGGCGAGCTCATGCAGCTTCAGCTCAGGCGCACGATCGATCTCAGCGAGGACCATTACATGGACATGATCTACAAGAAGACGGCCGCGCTCTTCTCCGCCTCGTGCGAATGCGGCGCGATCCTCGGCGGCGAGCGGAACGGCGAGCGCAGCAAGTACTCGCGTTTCGGGAAGAACATGGGGCTCGCCTTTCAGATCGTGGACGATCTCTTCGACTACGTCGCGGCCGATCGCGACATCGGCAAGCCCACCGCGTCCGATTTCTCCGATGGACGGGTGACGCTCCCCTTCATCACGGCCTTCCGGAACGCCCCGGAGCCGGTGCGCAAGCGCGTGAGCGACCTCTTCACCGTGAGCTTCGACAAGGGGAAGCACTGGAGCGAGGTCATCGACTTCGTCCAGAGCTACGGAGGGGTCGAATACTCGCTGCGCAAGGCGAAGCATTTCGTGGAGCGGGCGAAGGGACACCTCGTGGACGTGAGCTCCTCCCCCGAACGGGATGCGCTCATCGTGGCGGGCGATTACGTCGTCGAGCGGGTAGGCAATTTCTGCAGATGAGAGGAATCCCCTGAAAGACAGAGAGGCGCTGTACTACGAGAAGCTCGGCGGGCTGAAGGTCCGCTGCCGTCTCTGCCCGCACTTGTGCGGGATCGCGGACGGCACGTCGGGGAAATGCGGCGTGCGCGAGAACCGGGGGGGCACGCTCGTCGCGACCTCGTACGGGCGCACCGTCACGACGCATCTCGATCCGATCGAGAAAAAGCCGCTCTATCATTTCATGCCGGGGAGCATGATCCTCTCGATCGGGCCGAACGGCTGCACGCTCGCGTGCGACAACTGCCAGAACTGGCACATCTCGCAGGAGCTCGCCCCGACGCAGTACCTGGCGCCGGAGGATCTTCCGGCGCTCGCCGCGCAGGGCGGCTCGATCGGGGTTGCGTTCACCTACACCGAGCCGCTCCTGTGGTTCGAATATCTCAAGGACGCCCTGCCGCTCCTGCGCGCGAAGGGGCTCAAATCGGTGCTCGTCACGAACGGATTCCTGAACGAGGAGCCGGCGCGGGAAATCGCGCCCCTCGTCGACGCCTTCAACGTCGACCTCAAGGGGATCCGGGACGCATTCTACAAGGAGATCTGCGGCGGGCGCGTCGAGCCGGTGAAGCGGTTCATCGAGATCGCCTCCGCGGTCTCGCACGTCGAGGTGACGAACCTCGTGATTCCGGGGCTCAACGACGCGACGGAGGATTTCGAGGATCTCGTCGACTGGCTCGCGGGGGTCTCGAGCGACATCCCGCTCCATTTCTCGCGCTTCTTCCCGCAGTACCGGATGAACGATCGACCCGCGACGCC
>JAPLKY010000121.1 GCA_026387805.1 Candidatus Krumholzibacteriia bacterium | reverse complement strand
ACGATGAATGGAGCGGAGATCTCAAGCTCGAGTACGTCATCAATCGCGATTCGAAGATAACGGGATTGCACCAAACCGTAGAGCAGGACGACGTCTGGAGAACGCACGCGACAATCTACGGGAAGAGCTGGGAAGGAACGTCGATCGGCAATGATAGGGAGCAGCTCTACGATCAGAAACGGCGCTTGACCTACATCCAGTACCAGGGCGGCGAGCCGCTCTTCTTTCTCGATCAGCTCAAGGTCAATCTTTCCTATCAAGTCAACGAGGAGGAACGCTTCCGCGTGAGGAGCAACGGCAAATCCGAGATTCAGGGATTCGACGTCAAGACAATCGGTGCATGGTTCCAGGCCGACAAGCGGACGTCGCTCGGAAAATGGACCTATGGCGCGGAATTCTACCGCGACGACGTCGGCTCCTTTCAAAGGAATTACCGGGCGAACGGTTCGCTCGACAAGGTGGAGATTCAGGGTCCCGTGGCCGATGACGCAACGTACGATCTCAGCGGCATCTATTGCCAGGACGACGTTCAGGCGCTGCGCTCCGTCGATCTTATTCTCGGGGCTCGATATAGCTACTTCAAGGCGGACGCCAGGAAGGTTCGCAATCCTCTCGACGGCAGCGCCATGTCGATCTCCGGCCGCTGGGACAGCTTTGTGGGGAGCCTCCGGGCCCTCTTCCGCGCCGGGAAGGAGAGCACTCATGTATTCTTCGGAGGCGTATCCCAGGGATTCAGGGCGCCCAATCTCTCCGATCTTACCCGGTTCGACACGGCGCGGAGCAACGAGATCGAAATCGCCTCTCCGGGCCTCGCCCCCGAGAAGTTCATCACATACGAAGCGGGATTCAAGACCGAACAAGATCGCCTGGCGGCGCAGGTTTCGTACTTCTACACGAGCATCGAGGATATGATCATTCGAGTGCCGACGGGCACCATGATCGATGATACGTATGAAGTCACGAAGATGAACAGCGGTTACGGCTACGTGCATGGCGCGGAGATCAGTGTCACCCTGACCATTCTCGAGCAGCTGCGGCTATCCGGCTCTCTCGGCTGGCTCGATGGATTGATCGAGGGATTTCCCGCGTCGACCTCGCAATCGGCCAAGGAGCCCATCAGCCGCCTCATGCCCGCCATGGGGCAGCTCGCCGCCCGGTGGGAATCCGACCGCAAGGGATACTGGTTGGAAACGTGCCTTTCCGCAGCCGATAGACAGGATGAGCTCTCCGCGAGCGACAGGCTGGATACCCAGAGAATTCCCCCGGGAGGAACGCCCGGCTATGCCGCATTCGACCTTCGCGGCGGCTGGAGGATCGGTACGCACGTCGAGATTTCCGCGGCAATCGAGAACATTGCTAACGAGGACTACCGGATACACGGTTCTGGTTTGAACGAGCCCGGAAGGAACGTCGTCATCGGCGTGAGCTGCGGTTTCTAGCGCCCGACATTCCGGTCATCGAGCGATCAGCTCCATGCGACACGACATGGAAAAACGAGAATGTAAACGCCGAGGAGAATCAAGAACGCGGCCGGCATCGCAGGCAGGGTCGTCCTTGTCGCCACGTCCCATTTCCACGTCTCGGCGTTGAAATCCATGCCGAGCACCGCCAGTACTCTGTCGGTATTCGGGCGGAGCATCGGAACCAATGCGGTGATCCAGACGCCCCAACGGTCTTTGTAGGGGTCGCCGTTCATGTTTCCCGAACCCGTGGCAAACACCTGATGGTCGTCCTTCGTCGCCTCGTCATAGGTTTGTCCGGGCGGGGAATAGTCGGCGGATTCCGCGGCTTCGGAATCGACGAAGAAGAATATCTTGCCGTCCGGCGATCGCCCCATCAGATAGATAAAGCGGCACTTGGGTGCGACCTGGCGGATCAGGGTGAGCTGCTCCTTGATTCTCCGGTAGTCGCGCGAAGCCAGGTCGGCCTCCGTGCCCGAGAGCGCGACCACGTTCCTGATATCGACCGCCTGCGCGACCATCTGCGCTTGAAGGAAGATTTCGGCGCGCATCTGCCGATCGACCCGATGCGCCGTCCAACTGATGAACAGCCCGCCGGCGGCAAGGAGCGCAACACCCGCGGCAATCTTCAGCGCGCACGTAACGGTGCTCGTCTTATTCGATTCTTGCGTCATCTTGGATCTGCAGCACGGCAGGGCGTGCGCCATGCGATCGGCCTTGCCGCTGAACACTATCTTCCTCGGTGATCGCTTTATTGTTCTATCCATAATCGTGCACCTCTGCGGCATGGGACAAAGATCCCTATTTTCTCAATTAATCGGCCATCTATCGCCGATTTCAATTCTTCGCGATCTTGATCAAGAATTGAATCGCAAGAATTATACCCTGGAAGACGATTCGCCGAGTCTCCGCGCCGGCGACTCTGCGCATGAGGATGGGTACAACGGGGGCGGGAGTTGCGGGACCGCAGTTGCGCTATTCTCCGGTGCCGCCGAAGCCGAACCAGCACCAGGCCGCGATGCCGGCCGTCGCTTCACCGGCCACCATCCCGGATATCGGGAAACTGATCGAAAGCTGATGCGGCGTATGGGGAATTGCAATACAGATTCCGGGAGCGACAGCGAGGTCAAAAGTCCCATCGGTGGAATCGTCCCCGAAATCATATCCTGGATTGATCTCGACGTAGGGGAATAGAATATCGGGTATCGCCTTCCATACCGGCCCGACGGTCGCGCCCGCCCACGGATTCGCCGTTGTGGGATTGTTCTTCGTATAGAACATGGCATTTGCCTCTAGGGCAAAGATGTCATTCTCCCGGTAGAAATGGTACTGCGGTCCAATGTAGAACCGCGCCTTGCCGTCGGCATCGCGCGTGATACCCAATTGCAGGGCGGCAATATTGTTACCGCCGAAATCGAACCGCGGCATGATCCATGAGCTGTAATAGGGATTCGCATCGGGAATGGCGTCGAGGCCGTAGAAGCCCGCCAGATTCGCGTAGACATCCAGGTTGTCCAGTATCCCGCAGGCGATGACGAGATCCGCGCCCGACGCAGCCCGATCCGAAAAGTCCTCCATATACAGAAATGGATTCAGCGCTAACGTCTTCGCGCCGGTCATCGTCGTGTAGGCCGAGTAGGTATACGACGCCGCCGACCCGACAAGAAGCAATGCGGCCATGATTGTCCCGGCGAGAATCCTGGAAACGCGCTGTTGAAACAAGTCGCGCACGACGTCTCCGCCCGTTGAAATAGTTCGGCTCTTCATCCGCAAGAATGCGGTCAGGATGCGGTCACCTCACGAGACTATCCACGTCGACGTGGACTTGAAAGACCTGATCCTGCGAATCCTTCGTCCGCGGCAGCTTCCAGCCCATGAACTCAACCTCATCTTCATCGACAAAATGGGGGTTCGCCCCCCAGACCTTGCCGCCACTGCCGGCCCAGAGGTAGTTCGCGTCAGTGGGGTCGTGTACCGGTCCGGCACCGATCCGGATGTATGAAGAGACCTCAACGTTATCGACCACGGCAAGCCATTCGGCCCCTTTGCGCGCTGAATAGGCGATATGGCGACCCGAAGGACTGATATCGATAGCGCCGATTTCATCATATCCCCGAGCCGATGGCGGAATCATATCCCCCATCACCTGCCACTTCTTCTTCAGTTTGACGGCATAAGCCGGGGATCTGCCATCGGCGGACAGCGCAATGCTGCCTATCTGAGGATAAGGACCGGCAGCTCTGATCTCCCCAACGTACACAAACCACTCTTTTCCCTGGCGAGCAGTATAGGCAAGCGTCCCGCCATCGCGGGAGAAGAGCAGCTCACCGATCTTGTCAAAAGGGATCCCGTTGCCGGCTGCGATTCGTTCCTCGGTCGAGCCGGACAGGTCGCGGATGATCACCTTCCACTTCTTGTCCTCCTCAAGCGCCAAAGCGAAGCGCCGGCAGTCCGGCGATAGACTCACCAGCTTGACGGCATCCCAATCATACGGCCCGGCCACCTGGATTCCGTTGATAAAAATGCCGCCATCCTCTTTGTCCGAACCGGAGCCGGTATACCCTGAATAGATTACCGCCAGGCTGTCGCCCCGGAAAACAATACCGGCTTCGCCTCGATTCAACCACCAGAACCAGGATTTCGTAAGCGACGCATAGATACCTCTCGGCACTCCCACGTCTTTCAGCTTCACCACTCCGCCGGCCGGATCGACAAGGGGCAAATCCGTGTTGAACCTGTAATCGACCTCTTCTTCGCGACCGTTATCGGAAAACCTCATGGTGGTCTGCAGACCATCAAGGGATGTGAAGAAACCCCACCCGAATTCATGAATGAGTTTCTCCTCGACCGGCAGGGTCGGTTCCGCAGCGGCCTCCTTGTTCTCGGCCGAGGCCTCGGTCGCCGCAAGACCGATAAATAGAATACAGGATGCCAACCAGATCCCGGTTGAAGCCACACGATCGTTCATGAGGACCTCCAACGGAAGGAGAAATCTGTTTCTTCCGACCCCTGATGCCCGCATTGGCGAGCGTGCCCCTCGCGGAATCCTTGTTTCCCGCCGCGGCGCGCCTCTGACCCCGAATTACTTCGCGGTCCTCTCCGCGATCCAGTCTCCGATAACGGTCAGCGCGGCGGGAGAAAACGTCTCCTCGATCTGGGCGTATTCCGAGACCGACCCGGTGTTCGCGGTTTGGAACAGGTGGTTCAGGCCAGGCAGAACCTTCAAGATCGCTTTCTCATTACCGGCTTTCTTCAGCGCCTGCTCGACGAGCGGCATATTTTCCTTCGGCGGCACCTGAAGGTCCTTCTCGCCCCACAGCGCGAGCACGGGGTGATGCAGTCTGTTCAATTCGACGACGGGGTCGTAGGCGATGAAATACCGGAACCAGGGATTCAGCACCTGCTTGATCTGCATGTCGATCGCGGCTTCGACGGATCCGGCTTCGGCCTTCTCATCCGCCTTCGTCTCCTCCGCGGCTTCATTCAGGATCTCGCGGAGCTTCTTCGCGGCGACCGTGTCGTCCTTCTCGCTATTCAGGACTCCGAAGATCTTCCTCTGAGTTGCCTCGCTCCCGGCTATCGTTTTCTCGTCAACTCCCATGGCCTGCTGGATGCGCGCGGCCTGGAGGTACAGCAGCTCTTCGCCGTTCATTCCGGGACCCGCGAGCAGTATCACGAACGCGACGTCCCCGGATTGATTCGCGACCATGGGCGCGATGATCGCTCCCTCGCTGTGCCCGGCAAGACCGATCCTCTTGGAATTGACGTCTTCCCGCGACTTGAGGAACGTCACGGCGGCCAGCGCGTCGGATGCGAAGTCCACCGACGTGGCCTTCGCAAAATCTCCCGTCGACTTGCCGACTCCGCGGTCGTCGTACCGGAGCACGGCGACGCCTCTCCGCGTCAGGTAATCGGCGATGACCAGGAACGGCTTGTGCCCGAGGAGCAGTTCGTCCCGGTCCTGCGGTCCCGAACCCGAGATCATCGCCACGGCCGCAAACGGCCCTCCCCGCTCCGGCAAGGTCAGCGTGCCGGAGAGGACGATCCCCGCTTTCTCGTTCTTGAAGACGACTTCCTCCTGCTTGTAGGGAAACGGCGGCTTCGGCTCCTGCGGCCGGTTGATCGTCGGCACCTGATCCGTTTTGGAGAGCGTGAGCGGGAACGACACGCCTCCCTGCTTCCAGGTTCCCAGCGCGGTCTTGCCGTCGGGCTGGATAAGGCCGTCGTATGTTCCCCTGACGGCAGCGCTCTTGAAGATCAGGCTGTCTCCCTTGACGATCGTCTCGCTCACCGCGATGTCCTTCACGCCCTGGTCCGGACTGTCCATAAGCGTCTTCCACGATCCATCAGCGTCTTTCGCGACCCTGAAGACGATCCTCAGCTTGGTCCCCCTCGCATCCAGCGTCCCGGCCCATGCGCCTTCGACGACCGACCAGGACGCATCCGCCGCCTGCGCGGCCTGCATCCCGCCCGTATTGGAAAGCATCAAAATGGCGCATATAAACGTCAATCCTCTGAGTAACCTCTTCATAGCATCTCCTTTTCATAGTGTATGGACCCCGACATGCTAGATCCTGAACGATCCCGTGTCGATCCATTCGCTCTTGAGAAGCGACCACCAGTCGTCGGCGAGGCCTTCGAGCACGTACTCGTACGGAAGCCATCCATATCCCTTCTCCCCCCACTCCGCACCCCACGAGTTCCTGACGAGGAGCGCCCCGATGGTTTCCTTCCCCCGCGGCGAGGCGTTTCGAATATTCAGCCGATCGTCATAGCCCACGGCCGCGACCGCGTGCCCGCCGACGATCCTTTCGCCCGAAACGGGAAACGGAATCCGGCCGGTCGATCCGGCCTGCTCGATCGAGCTGTACACGGTGAATCCGAACATCGACGGAAGGGCCGCGGCGAGATTCGTCTTTATCCGGGCGAGGAGATCCGCCGCCGTCGTTCCCGGAGGATCGAGACGATAGTAGCTGATCGCCTGATAATTCCGGGCGAAGGCGTAGCAGAAGGCGGTCGGCTCGACGTCGAAATCGACCTCGCGGTAGGGCCAATGCTCCTCGGGAGGCGCGCCGAAAAGCACGAGCGCCCCCATCGTCGTTCTCAAGAATGCACCCGTGTC
>JAPLKY010000111.1 GCA_026387805.1 Candidatus Krumholzibacteriia bacterium | reverse complement strand
TCTGACGTTCTCCCTCGTCGAGATCTTGAGCGTCACGAACGTCCGAAGCGGGAGCGTCGCCGCATACGAAAACCGGTATCAGCTTCCGTCCGTCATGCTCGGCGTGCCCGTGCGGAAAGGTCTCGTTCTCGGAATCGGTTACCAGACGGAATTCATTGGGAAGGGCGATTTTTCCTTCGATTCTCCGATTGATTCTACGGCGACGGCGCACGAGACGTATCGTCATCGAAGCGGTCTCTTCGACGTGCCTCTCTCCATCGCCTGGAGGCCCGTGTCGTGGGCGCGCGTCGCGGGCGCGTATCGGCTCGAACGCGGATCCATCAAGGACGACTACCGGGTCGACTATTACTCGTCGGTTGAATCGAAGCGCATGAGGAGCTTCTCCGGCGACTCCTGGTCCGGATCCGTTATCCTGAACGTTCATCCCCGGCTTTCCCTCGGTCTCGGATGGAAGAGCGCCATCGCGTATGAGGGGGAAGAGACATTCAAGTACAGCCGCGCCGAGTTCGATTCGGTCGCGGCGTGGCGATTCAAGGTTCCTTACTCCTGGGACGTGGGCGCCGCGTGCGGAATCAGCGAGCAATGGTGGTTGAGCGCCCATTTCTGGCGGCGGGGCGCCCCGGAAACCCGGGGTTTCGAGCAGCTTGCCGGATCGATCGGGGAAGAGAGGCTCGTGGCGCTCGGCGTCGAGAAACGTTCCGGCCGGGCGGGCGGCCTGTTCACGAGAATTCCCCTGCGGCTCGGATTCTACGAGAACCGCTGGCATTTCGAGTATCCCGCCGGGCGTCCCGTGAAATCGCGCTTCGTCACGTTCGGGACCGCCTTCGACCTTCCCGGAGGTCCCGGGGCGATAGACCTTTCCTTCGAGATCGGGCAGATCGGGTCGGTCGCCGACAACGGCATGGACGAGCGGGTTTTCAGAATGGCATTCGGTCTGAGCGCTTCCGAGACCTGGTCGAAGCGAAAGACGGAACGCTGACGAACGGTCCGCGGAGGTCCCGGATCATGATTCGTCCGCTCTTTATCTGCCTCCTCGCGATTTGCCTGTCACGAGCGGCTCCGGTCGACTCCCGAGCCGCGTCTCCGTCGGATCAAGATTCGCTTGGTCGGGTGCTCGAGGGGCTCGCGCCGGGCCCGCGCATTGCGTACCTCAACTATCTCCTCGAGTCGGGAAGGACCGATCCCGAGATCTACTTTCAGCTCGGCGTCGCCTACTATGAGGGGGAGAATTCCGATTCGGCGCTTCACTGCTACGCGAAAGCCGTCGCGCTCTCCCCGAGCCTCTCGAAGGCGTACGTCAACATGGGAGTGATCTTCGACGGGCAGAACAGGCGCGGTGAGGCGCTCCGGATGTTCGAGAAGGCGGTCGAGGCGAACCCGAAGGATCTTCTCGCGCACGCCCACGCCGCATACGCGCTCTTCGACTCCGGAGAGTATGAGGCCGCAGAGACGCATCTCTCGAAGGCGTTCGCGATCGATTCGCTCGATCCCCAGCCGCATTTCTACCTCGCCATATTTTTCTGGGAGAGCGGCATGTTCAGAGAATCGCTCGTCGAATGGGAAAAGGTCGTCTCATGCGCCCCGGGAAGCGATCTTGCCGAAAAGGCGAGAGAGAACATCACGATCCTTCAGCATGCGCTCCTTGCGCCCCCGGGGGAGGGCATCCCCCCGCCCCGGCCGTGAGGCGAACTCGCGTCTTGACAGGAATGGGCCCATTGCCATAATTATGAGGGGGTGGGGGGAGGTTCTGGAATCGGACCATACGGACAATCGGCCTAGAAAGGGAGATATGGTGAAGAAAGCACTCGTTCTCTTTTCGGGAATCGCGTTTCTCGCGATGTTCGGCTGCGCGTCCGGCGGGAACAAGGACGTCGCGACCGGCAATGAATCCGGGAAAATGACGGCAAAGGATGAGGCAGGTTTCGAGAGGAACGTCACGCCCGCCATGATCCACTACCAGTCGGCCCAGCAGTTCCTCTCGGCCAGCAACTACGACGAGGCGGTAAGCCAGCTCAAGACGGCGACGTCGCTCGATCCGAACTTCCTCGACGCCTGGGCCGAGCTCGGAAGAACGTATATGAAGATCAAGAATTTCCAGGGCAGCATCGACGCGTATCAGAAGGCCCTGGCCCTCTCTCCCGACAACGTGGCTTTTCTCGGCTCTCTCGGCCGCGCCTACCTCCAGGTCGATAACATGGATAAGGCCGAGGAATACTACGCGAAGCTTATCGCGAAGGATTCCTTGAGCTATGACGGACACGTATCTCTCGGTTTCATTTACCTGAAGAAGAACGACCTGGACAGGGCGATCTATCACTACGAAATGGCCGTTATCGCCCAGCCGGACGATGCCACGTCGCTCGGAACGCTCGCCTCGCTCTTCGAGAAGAAGGGGAACGACGACAAGAGAATAGAATACCTGAAACGGGCGAGTGTGGTTGCGCCTGATAACTACAAGTTCAAGCAACAGCTCGGTTCGGCGTATATGAAGAAGAAGGATTTCATGAACGCCCTCCCCGTTTTCGAGGAGCTCATCAAGCAGTTCCCGGACGAGGCGGCGTACCATCAGAATATCGGGCTCGTGCTCTCCCAGATGCCCGAGCGCAGGGCGGAGGCGCCCGCCGAGCTCGAGAGGACGCTCGAGCTCAAGGGGAGCGATCCGTACATCAGCGGCATTCTCGCTCTCGTGTACAACGAGCTCGGCCAGCACCAGAAGGCGATCGCCGCGGCGAAGCGCGGCCTGGAAGGGAATCCCGATCAACAGACGTCGCTCCTCTACTATCAGTGGGGCTCCGCGCTCTCGAAGCTCGAGAGTTTCGACGAAGCGATCGCGATGTTCGAAAAGGTCGTCGCGACAAAGGATCCCCAGTGGGTCGAATCGGCCAGGAAGCAGATCGACAGGCAGGTGAGACTCAAGAAGATTGCGGAGCAAAAGAAGCAGCAGGAATAGTCGGAGCGATACTGGAGCAGCCGCAGGCGCACGTTCAGCACGTTCACGCGAAGCCTCCCCAGCGATGGGGAGGCTTTTCTTTTACCGGACAGGAGGTGCCGTTATGGTTCTCGGAAGCAATGCTTCCTCAATGGCCGTCCGCCGGGCTTTCGCATGGGGAGCGGTCTTCTCCCTCGTGGTTTTCTTCTGCATGCTCGTGCCCGCATCGGCCCGTCCCCAGACCGACACGGCGGCAGCCGCCGCGGCCGCGGTGGAGAAAACCGCGGTGGATGTCCTTCCCCGCATGGTGATCACCACGGAGAAATACGGCGACATTGTCATCGAGCTCTATCCGAAGGAGGCTCCGAAGGCCGTCGAGCGGATCATGGGCCTCGTGAGGTCGGGCTTCTACGACGGTCTCTGGTTTCACAGGGTCGAGTCGTATGTCATCCAGACGGGCGCGATCGACAGCGAGCTTCCGAAGATCGAGGGGGAGATGTTCAGCCAGAAGCTCACGCACGAGGAGGGTATGGTCGGGATGGCGAGGCTCCCCGACGACTATGACAGCGCAAAGACGCAGTTCTACATATGCAAGCAGCATCTTCCACTCATGAACAACGAGTACACGCTCTTCGGGAAGGTGATTCAGGGCATCGACATCGTGAAGAAGATCAAGAAGGGCGACAAGATCAAGACGATCACGATCGCGTCGTAATCTCGTACCCCGAATAGCGGGTGACGCTGATGGGGTCCCCGCCCGTTGCGCAGCGAGCCTTGCTCGCGAGCACGGGTGGGGTGCAATCAGCGGCAGGACCCGCGTGATTTTGCCTCGCAAAGAGCCGGGGCATTATATATAGTAGCGTTATGGCACCGGACAAGAATCGACAGCGACGCATCTATTTCGATCATAACGCGACGACCTACCTGCGGCAGGAGGTCGTC
>JAPLKY010000055.1 GCA_026387805.1 Candidatus Krumholzibacteriia bacterium | reverse complement strand
CTTCTTGTTTCGCCCCGTCGCGTCTATCCGGACGGTGAGACCGTGCATGAGAATCTGCGTCTGCTTCTGCCGGTTCCACGTCGCCAGGTATATGTACAGATAATCGGCATCGTTGAAGAAACCGACCTTGAAGCCGTCGGTTTCGCTGTAATATGCCTCGCGGCCGGCCCACTCGGGGGCCTTTCCGTCGATCGAGATCTCGCGCTCGGGCCAGGCGCTCGCGAGCTCGGATTCCATGCATCCGCCGAGCACGATCGCCGAGAGAGCCGACATTGCGAGAAGACATAATCCGATCATGGATGCGCTCTTCATCGGGCGCCGTCCTTTCTTGGGGAGAAGGTGGGGTTCTCGAAGGGTATCGTCGACGAGTGCCCGGTAATGGTTACACCGAATTTCGATGGATGCAATGTAACCGGACCCGTCGCTTCCGCGACGACCCGTGTGAGCGACGCAAAGATTGGACAGGAGATGACCCAAGCTATTATCATCCATGCAATGCGTGGAAATGCCGAAAATGAAACGGACCAAGAGGTAATCGACCGGATTCTCGGCGGGGACGTCGATGCGTTCGAATGCCTGATGGATCGGTACGGGGAGCACGTCGCCCGGATCGCGGGAAGGCGCGTGCCGTGGGAGGATTCGGCGGAAGTCGTTCAGGATATCTTCATTCGCGCCTATACGTCGCTCTCCGCATACGCGGGGAAAGGCGATTTCAAGTGGTGGCTTTCGAAAATCGCGGTTCGCGCGTGCTGCGACTTCTGGCGACAGCGGTACAAGCGCCGCGAGAAGCCGGTGAGCGCCCTCAATGAGGATCAGGCGCGATGGCTCGCGCGCGCGACGTTCGAACAATCGACGAGGGCGCACGCCGAAGGCGCGGCGAGCCGGGAGGCGCGCGAGCTCCTCGCGTGGGCTCTCGGCCGGCTCTCGAGCGAGGACCGCGCGGTTCTCGAGCTTGTTTCTATCGAAGAGAGGCCGGTGGCGGAAGCCGCGGAGCTGCTCGGCTGGAGCGTCGTCAACGTGAAGGTCCGTGCATATCGATCGAGGAAGAAACTGCGCGCCATTCTGGAGAAGCTGATGGCGAAGGAGGATGAGAACGATGAAACGTAACCGGAAGAAGCTCGACGAGCTGGAATCGCGTCTGTTTTCCGCGTATCGCTCGGGGGAGTCCCGGACGTTGGGCGCGGAATCGCGCGAATCGGTGATGCGCGAGATACGCCGGATGGGGGCGGGCGAGGCGCCGAACGGCGTTCAGCTGCAAATCGGGCGGTTTGCGTGGCGTTTTTCGGCGGCCGCCTGCGTCGTCGCGCTGCTCTTGCTCGTGTACGTATTCTCGAACGGATTCGTCGACTACCAGGAGCTCGCGTTGCGCTATCTCGAGAATCCGATGGATTTCATTATCTGAACGACGGCAAGGGGGAATGAGACATGTCTGGAAATGAAGCGAAAGGGAAGTGGAGATTGTGGTCCGGCGTGATCGCCGTATTCATCGTCGGCGCGATCGTCGGCGGACTCTCGGCAACCGCCCTCATACGCGGCCATTATCTGCAGGTCATGAGAAGCGGCCCGCCCCGGGGTGTGCATAAACCCATCGCGGAGAGGCTCACGGCGGATCTGTCACTGACGCCCGACCAGCGCGCCGCGGTCGAAGGCATCGTGCGGGATTTCGAGCCGCGATTCAGGGAGTTCGAGCAGCAAGCGCGCACCGGGATCAGAGCGGTCATGACCGAGATGGAAGGGAAGATACGGGAAATACTGACTCCCGAGCAGCAGGCGAAGTACGACGCCGGCATCGAGAAGATGCACGAGGAAATGGACAGGCGGGGAGGCGGGAGACACGAGTGGGGCGGCCGGAAGCACGAGAGAGGACCGGGGGAGTAGGCATGAGAAGAATACGAAGAGGATGCGTGATCTGCGCATGCGCGTTTCTGTGCTGGGCGGGCGCCGTCACGGAGCCCGCGCGAGGGGCGGAGACGAGGGCGATTACGCTCAAGGACGCGATAGAGACGGCGCTCAAGGCGAACGTCGATCTCAAGCAGGCGGCAAATCAGACCGAGATCCAGAGGATATCGGTCAGAAGCAACAAGATGGATTTCCTTCCCAGTGTCAGAGCTTCCCTGGGGGCATCGAGGGGCTACGGAAAGGATTATGACACTCTTTCCAACCGGTTCGAATGGAGCCATTCAAACTCGATGAATCTGTCGGTATCTTCGGGCCTCGATATCTTCACGGGATTCGGGAGGATCGCCGCGCTCAAACAATCCCAGCTCCAGCTCGAAGCGCAGCGAAAGAGCTATGAGAGAAGCCGCGAACAGGTGATATTCGAGACCGTGCAGCAGTTTGTCCTCGTTGTGCTCGACGGGGACCTTATCAAGGTCGACGAGCAATATCTCGAGTCGCAGCGCAGCCTGCTGGCGCAGATAGAGGCGTTCACCAATTCGGGCAAACGCCCGATTGTCGATCTCTATCAGCAGCAGGCGAACGCAGCGGACGCGGAATCCCGCTTGTTGATCGCCCGGCGCGACTTCGAGGTCGACAAGTTCAATCTCCTGAAAATCATGGCGGTCGATCCCGGAATCGAGTGCACGATTATCGTTCCGGACGTGGAGGGCATAGGCGTCGCACTCACGGGTTTTCTCCCGGCCGACGCGGCGCGCGAGGCGATGGCGAGCCGTACCGATCTGGCGGCGCAGCGTCTGCAGGTGGAGGCCGCGAAGAAACAGATAACGGCGAGCCGGGCGGGATACTGGCCGACCCTGTCTCTCTCGGCGGGCGCGGGGACGAGCTACCGGGACCCGGGAAGCTACGGTTTTAACGACCAATTCTACAATAACAATCTGAACGGCTCGATCGGCCTTTCTCTCTCCATTCCGATCTTCGACCGTCTCGGCACGTACAACAGCGTCGCGCAGGCGAAGGTCGGCCTCCGGCAGGCGCAGCTGGGCGCCGAGAAGCTCGAGCGACAGACCGGCGTCGAGATTCGCCAGGCGCTCGAGGATTATGCGACCGCCCGGAAAGCGGTCGATGTGGCTCAAGCGCAGTCCAAGTACAGCGCGCAGGCGCTCGATAACATGGAAGAGCGATACAAAGTGGGCGCCTCGACGCTCGTGGAGCTCATGCAGGCGCGCGCGTCGAGTCTTCAAAGCTCATACAATCTCATCAACGCGAAATACAGCCATTTCGTAAAGGGCATCGCCGTACTGTACTATTCGGGGGGCATCGACAGGGCGATGCCGCTTTTCGATTGATCGCATGAACGCGGTTTCAACGATGCGCGTCGTGGGAGGAGAAGCATTATGAAGAGAAAGAGTATCTTGATCGTCGTATGTATGGTGGCCGCCGTCGCCGTGGGGATCGGCGTCATCAGACACGTGCGAGGCGCGAAAAACAGCGGCACCATGCAGTTTGGCGAGGTGAAGCGGGGGGACATCGTCAACACGGTGTCGAGCACGGGGACGGTGAACGCCGTGAATTCGGTAAACGTCGGCGCGCAGGTATCGGGGATCATCAACAAGATCTATGTCGATTTCAACAGCGAGGTGAAGGCGGGGCAAGTGCTCGCCGTCCTCGATACGACGATCGTCGCCTCCCAGGTATTCGACGCGCGTGCCGGGGTGCTGAGGAGCAGGGCCCAGCTCAACCAGGCCCAGGCGGAATACGACCGGAACAAGCCGCTCTACGACAAGGGATACCTTTCCGCGACCGAGTTCATCACGATCAAGACGAACTACGACGCGGCGGTCGCCTCGAACCAGTCCGCGGAGGCGGCCCTGAAACGCGCGCTGAGGAACCTCGAGTACACAACGATCACATCGCCGATAGATGGAACGGTCATCCAGCGGAGCGTGGACGCCGGCCAGACGATCCAGGCGAGCTTCCAGGCGCCGACCCTCTTCATCATCGCGACCGATCTGAAGTCGATGCAGATCGATGTCAACGTTGACGAGAGCGACATCGGTGTCATCAGGGAGGGCCAGCGGGTGGAGTTCGCCGTGCAAGCGTATCCGGACGACAAATTCACGGGTACCGTGCGGCAGGTGCGCCTCCAGTCCGCGATACTCCAGAACGTCGTGAACTACACGGACGTTGTGGACGCCTCGAACGAGAGCGGCAAGCTCCTTCCCGGGATGACCGCCACGGTCGATTTCATCATCGAGGAGAAGAAGGGCGTCCTCCTCGTGCCGAACGCCGCGATACAGTTCAAGCCGGACCAGGCGATGCTCGACAAGATCATGAAAAACACCCGGAAGGATATGGCCGCACGGCATCCCGAAGGAGCCGACAGCTCGCGCGATGACTCGGGGAAGGCGTCGGCGGGCGGCGGTCGGGGCGGCCGGGGAGGCGCGCATCGGGGAGGAGCGGGCTTTCCCGGTTTTGCGGGCGGCGCCGGCGCCTCGAACGGCGCGTCCGGCCCGAGCCGCGTATTCTACATGGGCAAGGACGGCGAGCCGGCGGTCGCGTTCTTCGTGCCGGGCGCGACGGACGGCCGTAATACCGAGGTGAAGGAGAGCCGCGTCCTCGTGGAAGGGATGCAGGTGATCACGGAGATCGTCACGACGGGCAAGACGAAGAAGACCGCCGTGACTCCCTTCGGTCTGCCGACTCCTCCGCGCGGGGGCGGCGGGCACCGGGGCGGATTCTGAAAGGACGAGGAAATGGCTCTCATCGAATTGAAGAATCTCACGAAGACCTATCGTATGGGGGATATCGACGTTCATGCGCTCCGCGGCGTCGACATGAAGGTCGAGGAGCGCGAGTTTCTCGCGATCACGGGAGCATCGGGCTCGGGCAAATCGACAATGCTCAATATTCTCGGATGCCTCGACCTCCCGAGCGGAGGGGAGTATGTTCTCGGGGGGATTCAGGTCAGCGGGCTCAGCAAGCGCGAGCTCGCCGACATCCGGAATGAGAAGATCGGTTTCGTGTTCCAGGGATTCAACCTTCTTCCGCGCACCTCGGCGTTGGAGAACGTGGAGTTGCCGCTGCTCTATGACCGTGCCGGGCGCATAAAGAATCCGGCGGGGAAGGCCGTCGAGGTTCTCACTCGCGTCGGCCTCGGGGACCGGCTGCATCACGAGCCGAACAAGCTTTCGGGCGGGGAGCAGCAGCGGGTCGCGATCGCGAGGGCGCTCATCAACGAGCCCTCAATTCTCCTCGCCGACGAGCCCACGGGGAACCTCGATACGACGACGTCGATGGAGGTCATCGAGATCTTCAGGGATTTGAATCGACAAGGTATGACGATCATTCTCGTCACGCACGAGCCGGACATCGCCCATCAGGCGCGGCGCGCTATAGAGCTCCGCGACGGACGCATCATAAAGGATGAAGTGTTATGAAATGGAAGAGCCTCATCAAGGTAGCCCTCAAGAGCATCATGAAGAACAGGATGCGCAGCTTTCTCACGATGCTCGGCATCATCATCGGCGTCGCCTCGGTGATCGCGCTCATTTCGGTCGGGAAGGGGACGCAGGCCGACATTTCCGGGAAGATCCAATCCATGGGAACGAACCTTCTCATGGTCATGCCGGGGGCGAGCGGCTTCGGAGGGGTGAGCCGCGGGGCGGGGAGCTGGCACACGCTCACGCTGGCCGACGCGGAGAAGATCGAAAAGGAGGCCACGCTCGTCACGCAGGTCTCCCCGGTGGTCCGCGAGAGCGCCCAGGTGATCGCGGGAAGAAACAACTGGTTCACGAGCGTGCAGGGCGTCACGGCGAACTACACCATTATCCGAAGCTGGCCCGTCGACCGAGGCGCGTTCTTCACCGATCGCGACGTCAAGACGATGGCCAAGGTCGCGGTCCTCGGCGCTACCGTGGCCGATACGCTTTTCCCCGGGCAGGATCCGATCGGCGCACGGATCCGCGTCGGCAACGTGCCCTTCACCGTTGTCGGCGTGCTGAGCAAGAAAGGGCAGAACATGATGGGGTCGGACCAGGACGATATCATTCTCGCGCCCTCCACGACCGTTCTGTTCCGTCTGGGTGACGGGAAGTGGATCAACAGCATCACCGTGAGCGCCGTTTCGGAGCGTGAGACCGATGCGGCGAGAAGCGAAGTAGAGGCCATCATGCGGCGATCGCACCGGCTGGCCGGTTCCGAGGACAACAACTTCTCGATCCGCACTCAGACCGAGCTCAACGAGATGGCGACCTCCGTGACGAGGATGATGACGCTTCTTCTCAGCGCGGTCGCCGGCGTATCGCTCCTCGTCGGAGGCATCGGAATCATGAACATCATGCTCGTATCGGTGACGGAACGGACGAGGGAGATCGGGATCAGACTCGCGATCGGCGCGCGCGAGGCCGACGTGCTCGTGCAGTTTCTCATCGAGGCCGCCATCATCAGCCTCATGGGGGGCTTGCTCGGCATTCTCCTCGGGCTCGTGACGGCCGGGGTGATCGGCAGGGCGATCTCGGCGTCCATCGTCGTTGATCCGCTGACGATCACGATCTCGTTCCTGTTTTCCGGCATCATCGGGATCTTCTTCGGATTCTACCCGGCGAAAAAGGCGGCCGCGCTCAATCCGATCGAGGCGTTGCACTACGAATGAGCCGCAGGCGTGCGGCAAGGCGGTGAAATTCGGCTATGAACACGAACCTCGCGATACTTCTGGTGCTCGTCGCGGCGGCGCTCGTCGGGGTCGTCATCTTCTTCAACCATCGCTCGCAGAAGAAGCGTGCCGAGGCGATGGCGCGGGTCGCCGGTGATCTGAAGCTCGCATTCGCGCCCGAGGGGGACGAGGCGGCGATGTCCGAGCATGCCGCGTTCCATCTCTTTTTGCAGGGACGATCCAAGAAGATCAGGAATTTGATGCGGGGCACAGTGCGGGATTCGAATATCGCGATCTTCGACTATCAGTATACCGTCGGGGCCGGCAAGCATCAGCATACATGGAGCCAGACCGTGATCTCGCTCCGACCGCAGGGACGAAACCTGCCCGCATTCACCATGCGGCCGGAGAACGTGTTTCACAAGCTCGGTTCGATGATGGGCTATCAGGACATCGATTTCGAGAGCAATCCCACTTTCTCCAAGAAGTATCTTCTGCGGGGCCCGGATGACGCCGCCATCCGCAGCGTCTTCACGAGCCGCGTGCTGATGTTCTTTGAATCGGAGCCCGGATTGTGCGTGGAGGCCGACGGGCGAACGCTCATCGTCTACCGGCACTCGGTGCGGGTCGACCCGGAGCTCCTCCGCGAGTCCATGGAAAAGGGCATTCAGATCGCCGGCCTCTTCCAACGCTAGAGCGGTCTCGATCAGGTCACTCCCGCAGCGCGAAATCCACCGCCGCGCGCGCATGGATATCGAGCGTGTCGAAGAGGGGAAGATCGATGTCGTCCTGCTTCACGAGGAGCGGGATCTCGGTGCAGCCGAGAACGATCCCCTCGGCGCCCCGCGTGCGAAGCTCCCGCATGATGCGGAGGAATCGCTCTTTGCTCGCCGGCTTGAAGATCCCCTTGAGGAGCTCGCCCATGATCGTATCGTGGATGAACAGACGGTCGTCCGCTTCGGGGACGATCGCCTCGATGCCGAGCCCCTTGAGCCTTTTCCTGTAGAAATCGAGCTCCATCGTCGGCTTCGTGCCGAGGAGGCCGACGGTTTTCATGCCTCGTCGGGCAATAGCGGCCCCCGCCGTATCGGCTATGTGAACGATCGGGACGGACAGTTCTCCCTGCACCGCGTCGGCGTGCTGGTGCATCATATTCGCGCAGAGGAGGATGCATTCGGCTCCAATGCCCTCGATCTTCCGCGCGACATCCCGGAGGAGGCGGAAGAGAGC
>JAPLKY010000286.1 GCA_026387805.1 Candidatus Krumholzibacteriia bacterium | reverse complement strand
AAGCCGGGCGTGCTCTTCACGTTCGCCTTTCCGCAATGCGTGAGACAGCCGCGGACCGTCGATCGCTGCAGGCTCGTGATCGACGGCGTCGAGGCGGGGGAGATGCGGCCCCTCGACGATCTCGAGAATACCGCCTACGCGGCGTACGAAAAGGACCTCGGCGCAACGCTCATCAAGGCGGCTTTCAGGACTTACCTCAAAACGGTGGCACAGACGAAGCTCGCGAAGGGGGACGATGCGAAAGGCGTCGCGTTCAACGTCCTCGGCAAGGTGCTCGCCGCCGTCGATCGCGCGGACACGCGCTCGTGGCAGACGCTCCCGGCCGAGATCGCGTTCTATAGAATGGAATGTCCGCCGGGAACGCATACGATCCAGGTACGGTATTTCGGGGAGCGAAACGAGCTCGTCGGCGCGTCGAATACCGTCGAGCTTTCCGCGACGGCGGACGCGAAGAGCGTTGTCTTCATGCCGGGATTCTGATCCGCTCTCGTCGGATCGGGTCTTATCGCGGCAGCTTCCCGAGGATGTCGGCCGCCTTCGGAGCCAGCGTCTCGTTCAGGCTGACGATCCTCTCGAGCGTCTCGCGGGATCGCGCGGTGTCCCCCAGCGCGGAATAGACATGGGCGAGATACCAGGCGTACTTCTCCTCGTGCGGATTGTCCCGCGATTCCGCTTCGAGAAAGGGAGCGGCCCGGTCCGGGCGGCCGCGATAGAACTCGGCGAGACCGAGATAGAAGCGGAGATCCTCGGGATAGAATTTCGTTTTCCCCTCGCGGATCTGCACGTTCCAGTAAAAATGCACTTTCGAGAGGATGCGCGCCGCCGCCTCGTAATCCTTCCTCCCGAAGCAGCGGAGCGCGTCGTTCATCAGCGAATCCGAAGCGGGGAAGTTGGTTGAATAGCGCTTCATCGCCAGCGGCGGATCGACCTGGGGGAGCCCGGCGGCGTCCGGCTTTCTCTCCATGAGCTCGGGAAGGAGGATCGCGAGCAGTATGACGATCATTCCCACCGGCATGAGGCGGGGGATGTAGGTGGCTTTGAGCCGCCAGGGCTTGTTTCCGCTCGTCTCCGCTTCCCTGTTCACCGGCCGCTCCTTTTCCCGACAGAGGTGATTCATAGTATATAAAGCGGCCCGGTGCAATAGGGAAGCGAAAGCGAGCGTTCGTTCCGGGGCCTTTTTGGCTTGCGGCCGCTATGGTTCTCTGATAGTTTCCCCGTGTCATGAAAGCCATTTGCACGAATCGGAAGGCGCGCCACGACTACAATATCGTCGAGACGATGGAGACGGGGATCGTGCTCGTCGGCACGGAGGTCAAGTCGCTTCGCGACGGCCAGGCGAACCTCAAGGATTCCTACGCGAGCGTCGACCGGGGAGAGCTCTGGCTGCTGAACATGCACATCAGCCCGTATTCGAAGGGCAACCGCAATAACCACGATCCGACGAGGAAACGGAAGCTCCTCGCGCACGACAAGGAAATCCGCCGGCTCATCGGGCGGGTTCAGGAGAAAGGCTTTACGCTCGTGCCGCTCAAGCTCTATTTCAACGACGCGGGCAAGGTGAAGGTAGAGCTCGGGCTGGCAAAGGGCAAGCGGGAGATCGACAAGCGCCGAGTGATTGCGGAGCGGGAAGCCGAGCGCGATCTGAGACGCGAGATCAAGGAGCGTGAACGCAGAAGATGACCGTCCAACGGGCGATCGTATCCCTTCTGCTGCTCGCCGCGTGCGTGACGCTTCCGTGCGCCCCGCGGGAGGCCGCGGCGGCGGCGAAGAGCCTCGGCGTCGTCTACTCCGACGGCCGCGATACGGAGGACGTGCCGCTCGCGAGCCTCGAGAAGGACTCGGACGAGCTCTTCGTCTCGGCGTATGATCTCGCCCGTATCTTCAAGGCGACCAAGTTCTGGAACGCGGGCAACCGCAAGCTCGTCCTGCGCATCGGCAACCACCGCTACATGTTCACGATGGACACGCGCGTGGTCGTCGTGGATGAAACGCCCGTGCTCCTCAGGCTGAACGTCCGCTACGACCGGGACGCGATCATGATTCCTCTCGAGTTCATCACCGGAATCCTCGCCCCGCGCATGGCCGAAAAGATCTCGCTCGATCCGGAACGGCTCCTTCTCTCGATAGGCTCGCCCGAGTACAACGTGATCGCCATCGAGATTCTCGACGACAAGGACGGCACGCGCGCCGTCCTCACGCTCACGGATGAGCTCCTCTATCATATCGACAGCGAGACTCCCGGGATCCTCCGCCTCAAGATCTACGGAGGAAGGCTCGATCCCCCCGGATTCACCCTGGGCGAGGGAAAGGGGCTCCTCAATCGGGTGAGGGCCGAGCAGGTGGAGCATGACGCGTATCTCTTCTTCGACGTGAAGAAGACCGTCCGGCGGTATCGCGTCGAATTCGAAACCGCGGGCGCCCCGGAGGGGGCCGCGGGCAAAAGCGGAGCTCCGCGGAGGCTCGTTCTCTTCCTCGAGCGCGGCAAGCTCCCCGAGATACCCGAGGTCGACTTCGCGGGCAAGAAGATGGTCGAAATGCTCGACGAGGGGGCGAAACGGAAGATCATCGAGCCGGTGCGTACGATCGCTCTCGATCCCGGACACGGCGGTCCCGATATCGGGAAGATCGGGCCCTCGGGCGCCAGGGAGAAGGATCTGAATCTCCAGATCGCGCTCATGCTCAGGGATCGGCTCATGGAGGAGCTCGGCATCGCCGTCGTGATGACGAGAACGGAGGACGTTCTCGTTTCATTCGACCAGCGCGTCGAGACGGCGAACGCCGCGGGCGCCCAGCTCTTCCTCAGCATACACTGCAACGGCTGGTTCACGGGCGACGCGGAAGGTTTCGAGGTCATCTTCCTCGCGCCGGCCCGGACGGAGGATGAGGCGCGGCTCGCCCGGGACGAAAACGCTTCAGCCACGTACGAGAGTCAGGCCGCCGGCGAAGACGGAGGAGACGACATCGATTTCATTCTCTGGGACGTCGTTCAGAACGAATATCTCAACGAGAGCAGCGATCTCGCCGAGATGATTCAGCGCGAGATGAGCAAGACGCTCGGCATCAGGAATCGCGGCGTCAAGCAAACGGGCCTCCGCGTGCTCAAGGGGCTCGCGATGCCGGGCGTGCTCATCGAGACGGCGTTCCTGTCGAATCCGAAGGAGGAGAAGCTCCTTCTCGGCGCCGCGTTCCGGGAAAGGATCGTCGAGGGGACCATCGAGGCGGTGCGCAAGTTCCAGAACCGCTATGACGAGACGCGGGCGAAGCCGACCGTCGAGTGACCGGGACGCCGGCCGGGGATCGGGCGTCCGGAAAGGGGGAATCGGTACGAATATCGGCAGAAAGATATTGATCGCGCTCGCGATCCTTGCCGTGATCGTCGCCGCCATATACCTCGTTCCCCGCCTGACGATGAAGGGACCGGCCGAGGTCGAGAAGGTGAGCGAGGAGATGCGCGCCGTGACGATCTTCTTCGGCAACGAGGCGGCCGACGGTTTCGTTTCCGAGACGCGCGAGGTGCCCGCCGCCGGGAGCTTCGAGGAGCAGGTCAAGCTCGTGCTGGGGGAGCTCATCAAGGGGGCGCGCGACACGAAGAAGATCAGCGCGATTCCTCAGGGCACGGAGCTGATCCAGGTCTTCTGGGTCGAGGACACCCAGACGCTTCTGCTCGATTTCAACGGGGCGCTCTCGACGAACCACCCCGGCGGAAGCACGGGGGAGTACTACACGATCGCGAACGTCGTCAAGACGGTTTCGGCCAATTTCCCGCAAACGGCCCGGATTCAATTTCTGATCGAGGGGAGCGCGGTGGAGTCGATCGCGGGGCATTACGCGGTCGACAAGCCGATCGACGTGAAAAAGTGGCGGTGAGGACGGCTCCCGGCCGCGCCGCGAAGAGATACGTTCAAGCTCGGGGAAAGGTGTCTATGCACGGCGATGCACGCAAGGCGATCGGTGTTTTCGACTCGGGAATCGGCGGACTCACGGTCGTGCACGAGCTCACGATGCGTCTTCCAAACGAGGATATCGTGTACCTCGGAGACACGGCGCGCCTTCCCTACGGAACGAAGAGCCCCGAGACGGTGCTCCGGTTCCTGCGCGAGAACCTCGATTTCCTCAAACGCAAGAGCGTCAAGATGATCGTCGTCGCGTGCAACACCGCATCCTCCGTCGCGCTTCCGAAGCTCCTCGAGGAGGAGCGCATGCCGCTCGTCGGCGTGCTCCTCCCCGGCGCCCGCGCCGCGGCGCGGGCCACGCGGACGAAACGTATCGGCGTCATCGGGACGACGGCGACGATACGTTCGGGCGCGTACGAGGACGCCCTCTGGGAGCTCGAGCCAGCGATCAAGATCT
>JAPLKY010000402.1 GCA_026387805.1 Candidatus Krumholzibacteriia bacterium | reverse complement strand
CGGCACGCCCTCGGTAATGCAGACGACGAGCTTGACGCCGGCATCCGCCGCTTCGCAAATTGCATCGGTCGCGAACGCCGCGGGCACGTAGATAACGCTCGCGTCGGCGCGCGTTTCGCCCACCGCCTCGGCCATCGTGTTGAATATGGGAACCCCGCTCTCGGTTCTCTGTCCACCCTTGCCCGGCGTGACCCCGCCCACGACCTTCGTCCCGTACGCGATCATCTGACCCGCGTGGAATGCCCCGTCCCGACCCGTTATTCCCTGGACGATCACGCGGGTTCTTTCGTTGACGAGAATGCTCAAGACGTCCTCCTTATCGAATATGCCGATGCCGACCCGTGTCGATCATTCGATCATCGCTTCGCGGCCGCGATCGCTTTCGCGACCCCTTCCTCCATCGTGGCGGCCGCGATGAGCGCCGTGCCGCGGAGGATTTCCCGCGCCCTGTCCTCGTTCGTCCCGATGAGCCGGACGACGAGCGGAACCTCGCCGCCGAGCTGCTTCTTCGCCTCGATGAGCCCCGTGGCGACGTCGTCGCAGCGGGTGATGCCGCCGAATATATTGATGAGAATCGATTTCACGTTTGTGTCCCGCAGGATGATCCGCATCGCCGTGAGCACCTTGTCGGGGCTCGAGGAGCCTCCGATATCGAGGAAATTCGCCGGCTCCCCCCCGAAGTGTTTGATCATGTCCATCGTCGCCATCGCAAGCCCCGCTCCGTTCACGATGCAGCCGATGTTCCCGTCGAGCTTCACGAAGGAGAGCCCCGCCTCGCGGGCCTCGACCTCGCCGCGATCCTCCGACGATTCGTCGCGCAGCGCGGCGACATCCTTCTGCCGGTAGAGAGAGCTATCGTCGATGTTGATCTTCGCGTCGATCGCCCATACCTCGCCGGCGGGGGTCACGACGAGCGGATTGATCTCGGCGAGGGATGCGTCGACCGCCATGAACGCCCGGTAGAGGGAGGCGAGAACGGGACCGATCTTCTTCGCGACGTCCTTGTCGCCGCTGAGCGCGGCGGTCATCCGCCGCATCTGGAAAGGCAGAATGCCCCACGCCGGATCTATGACGACCTTGAGGATCTTCTCGGGAGCGGTTCGCGCAACCTCCTCGATGTCGATCCCGCCCGCCGGCGACACCATCATGAGGGGCTTCCGGCTCCGCCGGTCTATCACCATGCCGACGTAGAACTCGCTCGCGATGTCGACGGCGCGCGCCACGAGCACCTTTTCGACCCGTATTCCCTTGAGATCCATCCCGAGAATCGCCTTCGCTTTCGCGGCGGCCTCCTCGGGAGTCGAGGCGAGCTTGACCCCTCCCGCCTTTCCCCTTCCCCCGACGAGCACTTGCGCCTTGACGACGACGGGGCAGCCGATTTCCTCCGCCGCTTTCCGGGCGTCATCGGCCTTCAGCACGAGACGGCTCGGAGGAACCGGCAGGCCGAATTTTGCGAACAGTGCGCGGGCATCGACTTCATGGATCTTCAATGGAGACCTCCATTACCTAATTATTATAAAAGCGATTACACTGATAATTTAAAGTATCGCTTTATATCTTCATATACTTGCCGATCACGTCCTTCAGGTCGGGGTGCCCGATCTCCTGGAGATCATACATGACCCTGAGGGCCGGCTGGGAAATCTTGACGTATCGCTCGAGATCGATCGGCGTCCCGATGAGAACGAGATCGCAGGCGACCCGGGCGATCGTCTTCTGGAGATCCTTCACCTGTTCCGGGCCGTACCCCATCGCCGGGAGCAGGGGACCTATGTCGGGATATTTCACGAAGGTTTTCGCGATCGTCCCGGTAACCCAGGGTCTCGGATCGACGATCTCCTTCGCCTGAAATTTCCGGGCCGCCATGATCGCGGCGCCGTACTTCATGCCGCCGTGCGTGAGGGTCGGGCCGTCTTCGACGCAGAGAACGCGCTTGCCCTTGATCCGCTCGGCGTGGTCGACGCGAATGGGAGAGGCGCCGTCGATCACGATCGCGCGGGGATTGAGCGCTGCGATATTCGCCCTGACTTCCTCGACGCGGCAGAGATCCGCCGTATCGATCTTGTTGATGACGATCGCGTCCGCCATGAGGACGTTCGCCCGTCCCGGGTAATAGGAGAGCTCATGCCCGGCGCGGTGCGGATCGGCGACGACGATGTTCAGATCGGGCTTGTAGAACGATAGATCGTTGTTGCCTCCGTCCCAGAGGACGACGTCCGCTTCCTTCTCCGCCTGTCTCAGGATAGCCTCGTAGTCGACGCCGGCATAGATGATGACGCCCTTGACGATATGCGGCTCGTACTCCTCGATCTCCTCGATCGTGCACTCGTGTTTGATGAGATCGTCGAGCGTCGCGAAGCGCTGGACCTTCTGTTTGGCGAGGTTCCCGTACGGCATCGGATGCCGGATCGCGACGACCCTGTACCCCGCCTCGATGAGAATGTCCGCGACCCGGCGCGTCGTCTGGCTCTTGCCGCTCCCCGTTCGTACCGCGCAGATGGAGATGAGGGGCTTCACGCTCTTGACCATCGTCGGCCCGGCTCCCGCGAGCGTGAAATGCGCGCCGAGGGAGTTCACGAGCGCCGCCTTCTCCATGACGTACTGGTTCGAGACGTCGCTGTACGCGAACATCACCTCGTCGATCGCGTTCTTCGCGATGAGCCCGGCGAGCTCCGACTCCGCGACGATCGGAATCCCCTTGGGGTAGAGCGGTCCCGCGAGGGAGGCAGGGTACTTCCTCCCCTCGATGTCGGGGATCTGCGTGGCCGTGAAGGCGACGACCTCCACGTCCTTCTTCCCCCGGTAGAGCGTATTGAAATTATGGAAATCTCTCCCTGCGGCGCCCATGATCACGATTCTTTTCCGCTTCATAAATGAAACGCTCACCTCCGTATTTTCTCTATCAATGAAGTCGTCGAAAAGCCCTTGCGCATCGGCACCCGCACGACCCGACCGCCTCGCTCCTCGACGAAACCCGCACCCACGATCTCTCCTCTGCCGTACTCCGCTCCCTTGACGAGGACGTCGGGCTCGAGCGCGCGAATCGCTTCGAACGGCGTGTCCTCGCCGAAGATGACGACGCGATCGACCGCCTCGAGCGCCGCGAGAACGAACGCCCGGTCCTTTTCCCCCGCGAGCGGCCTTCCCCGTCCCTTGAGCCGTCGGACCGAAGCGTCGCTGTTCAGGCCGACGACGAGAATGTCGCCGAGCCTTTTCGCCTTCCGAAGGATCTCGACGTGCCCTCGATGCAGAATGTCGAAGCATCCGTTCGTGAAAACGATCGTCTTCTTTCTGTTCCGGGCCCGAAAACGCGCGAGCGCGCTCCTCGAAAGCCTCTTGTCGCGATAATCGACCATATCGGTGCTACCTGAACGCCGCCTCGAGCTCTTCGGGCGTCACGGCCGCGGTTCCGAGCTCCCTGATGACGGTCCCCGCCGCCACGTTGGCGAGCTCGATCGCCTCGTGGATCGTCCCTCCCGCGGCAAGTCCGGCCGCAAGCACGCTGATCACCGTGTCTCCCGCTCCCGTGACGTCGTACACCTCGCTCGCTCGGGCGGCGAAATGGCGCGGCCGCGCGCCCGCCCGGAAAAGGGTCATTCCCTCTTCTCCCCGGGTGATGAGCACGGCCCCGGCTTCGAGGTCGCGGAGAAGCGATTCTCCCACGGAATCGAGATCCTCGTCGCTCCTGATCCGCCGGTTGTAGAATCCGCCCGCCTCTTTCTTGTTCGGCGTCACCGCAAAGGCCCCGCGGTAGAGGGAGAAATGCCCTTCCTTCGGATCGATGAGAAACGGAACGTCACGGCGTCCGCAGAGCTTTCGCACGAGATCCATGACCTCCCCCGTGACGACCCCTTTTCCGTAATCGGACACGATCACGGCATCCGCTCCGGCTATCGCCTTCTTCACCGCCAGGAGAAGCCTCCCCAGAAGGGCGTCGCGAATCGGCTCGGCGGATTCGAAATCGGCGCGGACGACCTGCTGACTATGCGCGATGATGCGGATCTTCTCGGTGGTCGGGCGGCGCGGATCCGCGAGAATCGACGCGGGCGACAGGCCCTTGTCCTTCAGGAGGCTCGTGAGCTCCACGCCGGATCCGTCCTTGCCGATGACGCCGGCAAGCGACGTCCTGACGCCGAGCGAGAGAAGATTCCATGCGACGTTGGCGGCGCCGCCAGGTCGTATCGTCGTATCCGTGACGGCGACGACGGGCACGGGAGCCTCGGGGCTGATGCGGTCGACCGCCCCCCAGATGTAGCGGTCCAGCATGATGTCGCCGACGACGGCGACCCGCGAGCGTCGCATCGCGCGGCACATTTCTCTTACCCTGCTTTTTCGCATAAAAAGAATACGCTCGGTTCTCCGCCGGATTCCCGGATAGAGGGGCGAACTTCCTCTTTCACTATAGTTTATACTTTCGGCAATATACCGCAGGATGCGCGTCCATATCAAGGACATTTGTCTCGGCGCATTCGTTCCGCTGCGGAGGCGCTGCCCGCCTCATCCGCTTCTTACGCCCCCCTCTTGCCCATCCCGAAGAGAGGTCCCTCTCCTTTTCTGTGCTCTTCCCAGAGACGTCTGAACCGGTTGATATATATGGCCTTGAAGAGCTCTTCCTTTTCGGGAAAATGCTCCAGAACGTACTCGCGAAAATTCCGAACCTCTATCTCGATATCGACTCGCGGCAAATCGCTCTGCTTGATCAGCGCGGAAATCCTGTCGGCCATCCCTCTGATCTCCTCGACTCTCGCCGCATCGATGCGCCGCGGATGCGCATTCACGGCGTCGAATATCTCCTTCTCGAACGACTCCCAGTTGATATCCCGGATGGGGGCGCGATCGGCTCCGCGCGCGTCCGCCTTCTCCTCATGAGCGTTCTTCAGCGAAAGGCGCCTGCCGCAGGCGCAAACGATCTCCCGGTCGAACTCGAAGAGAGCGACGTCATGCTCGCGTCCGCACTTCGGACATCTGAGAGACATCGAGGACCTTCCTTGTTGACTCGTCTCGCCAAAGCTGATACATCATACCAGAAAGACGCCTGCAAGAAAAGGAGCGCTCATGGAAAAGAATCAGCAACAGCAGCAGCCGATCCCGATCGAGCTCGACGAGAAGGCGGCTGAAGGTATCTACTCGAACTTTGTCCTTACCGCGCATACCGCGAGCGAATTTATTCTCGATTTCGCGCGTATGGTACCCGGAATCAACAAGGCCAAGGTGTTCGCCCGGATCATCATGACGCCGCAGTCCGCGAAATCGCTCAACGTAGTCCTCACCGGCGCGATCAAGCAGTTCGAGGAATCCTTCGGCGCGATCCAGATCGCGCAGCAGAAGGGAACCCGGGCCGACGGATCGCCGATCGGATTCCAGAGCCTTCCCGGCCAGGGTCAGGAGAAGAAATCCTCTAGGGGTTGAGGGGCGGCTTCGTCTTCCAGCGCCGGTGCGCCCAGAAGTATTGCTCGGGATAGCGGCGCACGCAATCCTCCAGAATCTTCGTATGCTCCCGCGTGAGGCGAATGACCTCGGCTTCGCGGTCCGCGCCCGCGTTCGGATAGATCGGCGGGAAAAGGATCGCGTCATGAGTTTCGTCCTGGCGGCGCACGATCGCGCAGCCGACCAGCGGCGAGCCGGTGCGGCAGGCGAACTGCGCCGGTCCCTGGAAGGTCGACGCGGGCGTCCCGAAAAAGTCGACGAATACTCCTGCCTTGCGCGCGTCCTGATCCGCGAGCAGCGCCACGATCCGCCCCTTCTTGAGAGCCTCGAACACGCCGCGCGCGGCGACCCCGCGTTCGATGATGCCGATGCCCGCCGAGCGCCTGAGATCGTTCATGAGATCGTTCACGAGGCTGTTCGCCTGTTCGCCGACGAGAAAATCGACGGGAAGCCCGCGCGAGGCGACGCCGGCGCCGAGAAGCTCCCAGCTCCCGAAATGCCCGGTCACGGCGATGACCCCGTGCCCCCGCGCGATCGGATCCTTGAGATGCTCGAGCCCCTCGAACCGGACGATCCGAGGATAATCCTCTTTCCTGAGGCGCCCGAGCGAAGCGAACTCGATGATCGATTTGGCGAAGTTCACGTACGAGGAGCGGCCGATCCGGGCCTTTTCCCCCGCGGCGAGAGTGTCCCCGAACGCGCGGTCGAGGTTCTCGAGGACGACGCGGCGCCTGATCCGAAAGACGTCGAACGCGAGGATCCCGAGCGCACCGCCGAGCTTGATCGAGATCTTCAGGGGAAGAACGCGCGGCAGCGCCACGAGGAGGCGCACGCCCGCAAGCTCGATTCGGTGCCGGATCCTTCTTGCGATACGGGGCATGGGTTCGGCCTTTCGATATCTACACGAAGAAACGGGCAAGGAAACTCATTCTAATCTCGATGCTCGACTCGGGACAGAGCTCGTGGCAGCACAGGCACCTGATACAGCGCTTGTCCTCGATCCGGCATACCGAGCCTTCCTTCCGAATCGTCTGCACGGGACAGCTCTCGGCGCAGAAGCCGCAACCGGTGCACGTCGAGGGCACGATCACCGGCTTCACCCACACGAACGGAGCAACGAGCTTCACGAGCGGCCGAGGCACGAGCTTGATCGCCCTGTTCGTCGGGAGCACGAACCCTTCGGCGCGCTCCTCCGCCGCGTCGCCGAGAAGCGTGATCTTCCCGATATCACCCTCGCCGAGCCCCATCTCCGCCGCGATGCGCGTCGTATCGACGAAGCCCTCGGGAAATCCGATGATCCTCGCCGCCACCGCGTCGATCGCCACTCCGTCCTCTCCGGCCATGAGCATCCCGAGCATCCGGGGCGTCCCCGAGCTCGGTCCGTTCCCTTCCATCGCGAGAACGGCGTCGACGACGTTCAAGGACGGCGTGACGAGCTTGTAGAGATGGACGAGCATCTCGGCGAACTCGCCGGGCTTCGGGTAGCGCTTGTGCTGCTCACCTTTCCTGAAACCCGGCATGACGCCGAACATGTTCTTCACGGCGCACGTCATGAGCGTGAGCGAGTGTGTTTTGAGCTTCGGCAGGTTGATGATGACGTCGGCCTCCAGCACGGACTTCGAGACATAGAAGGTGTATTTCCCGAAGGGAATCGCCTTCGATCCCGAGGCCTCGAAGTTCACGAGCTCGATACCGGCGCGACGCGCCATCTCCTCCATCCCCGTATTCGCCCAGACGCGCTTGATCCCGCGGATCGCTCCGCCGGGACTGTCGCCGATGAAGGGGACGGCCCCGACGCCGCGGACCTCCTCGGCGACCGCTTCGACGAGATTCGGATGCGTCGTGATCGCCCTCCCCGGATCTTTTGCGGAGAGGAGGTTCGGCTTGAGGAGCACGCGCTGCCCGCTCTTCACGAACGCTTCGATCCCTCCGAGAGGCTCGAGGGCGCGCCGCACGGCCGAGCGGATATCATCCGCCTCGTACCGCGCGCATTTCACGACCGATACCGTTCTGCGCGTCGCCGCGTGAGTCCCGTATTGCGTTATCTGTTCCATCGGTTCAGCGTTTCTCGGATTTCCCGGGCGGTGAAGCGAGAGCATAGGTGCCGCTCCCGCACGATGCGACGAGCCCCCGCATCTCGAGATCGAGAAGGAGGGAAAGCGCTACCGCAGGAGGAATATGACAGAATTGCAGGAGCTCATCAATATGTTTCGGCTCGACGTCGAGCGCCGAGAGCATGGCGCGCTCATTCTCGCCGAACGATTCCGGAGCGGCCGCTTTAGCGCCCGGCCCGGGCTCAGCCGCGCGTCCCGCAAGGCACGGAAACGCCGCGATTATATCGCCGGCGCTCTCGATGAGCGTCGCTCCGTCGCGGATGAGCCGATGCGGCCCCCTGCTCCCCGGATAATCGATCGGCCCCGGCACGGCAAACACCTCCCGGTTCTGATCGCACGCCCACTGAGCGGTTCCCATGGCGCCGCTTCCGACATCCGCCTCGACGACCGCGACGCCGAGCGAGAGACCGCTCAGGATTCTGTTTCGCCGGGGAAAATGATGCCTGAGCGGAGGTGTGCCAAGCGGGAACTCCGAGAGGACGCATCCGCGCTCCACGATCCTTTCGACAAGAGCGAGATGCTCGGAAGGATAGACGACGTCGACGCCGCATCCGAGCACGGCCGACGTGCCTCCGGCGCCGGCGAGCGCGCCCTCGTGCGCGGCGCCATCGATGCCCCGCGCGAGCCCGCTCACGACGTGGATGCCCAGCCCGGACAACTCGCGGGCGATGTTAGACGCGTTGATGAGCCCGCGCCTCGAGCTCCTCCGCGAGCCCACGATGCAGATCGAGGGTCCCGCGAGCGCCGCGAGCTCGCCCGCATGGAACAGGACCAACGGAGGATCGGGGATCTCCCGCAGCAGGCGCGGGTACGACTCGTCCGACAGCGAAACGAGCCCCCAGTTTTCTTTCTCGATGCGCGCGAGCTGCTCCTCCATGAATCTTCTGTCGGGCGGCTCGATTCGACGAGCAAGGATCCTGCTCAGACGCTCCCGCTCCGCCTCGCTCCCGAGCATGCCTGCGATCTCCTCGAGCGAGATCCCGAGCGCGAGCGAAATCCATGCGGCCGGGCGCGCCCCGCGCGCGAGGGAAATCCCGAGCCAGAGCCGCGCCGCGTCGGAACAACCCATC
>JAPLKY010000355.1 GCA_026387805.1 Candidatus Krumholzibacteriia bacterium | reverse complement strand
AGTGCTTCTCGAGATTCGCGAATGAAGGATTGCGCGGAATGGCCGATGCAGCGATTCTGGGTACGCTCGTAAAGGCGGTGGGTCTCAAGGGAGAGGTGAAGCTCCTTCCGTCGCCCGATTTCTGGCTCGATGCGCTCAAGGCCGAAGCGCTCGAAGTCCTGAGCGACGAGACGGTGCTGCGGACGGTGCACGTCGCGCGCTGGCGGCTCAAAGGGGAGACCTACATTCTGAAGCTCGACGGAATCGATACGATCGAGGCGGCCGAGCCGCTCATCGGCTCGAGCCTGGGGCTCTCGCTGGACGCGCTCGGTGGCTCGCTCTTGCCCGAAGAGCTGCTCCCGTGCCAGCTCATCGGCCTCGACGTCGTTCTCGGGAACGGAGAACCTTTCGGGATCGTCGTCGACATGCTTCTCGGCGCAGCCCAGAACTGTCTTATCATCGAACGGGGAGGCGAGCGATATCTCGTGCCGCACGTCCCCGAAATCGTCCGCAGGGTTTCGATAGAAGAGGGAATCGTCGAGATCGACCCCCCCGAGGGGCTTCTCGACCTGAGATGGTAGGGTGCGCCGGAATGGATATCTTTTTTCTCACGATCTTCCCCGATATGTTCCGGGAGCCGCTCGCCTCGGGAATGACCGGCATCGCGGAGAAGAACGCGGCCGTGAGCTACCACGTGATAAACCTGCGCGATTTCGCGGAGGATCGCTACGGCAGCGTCGACGATTATCCGTACGGAGGAGGACCGGGGATGATCCTCATGGCGCCGCCGATCCTCAAAGCGGTCGAATCGGTCCGGTCCCTCGACGAGGGAGCCGATGCTCCCGTGATACTTCTCTCGCCGTGCGGGAAGGTCTTCGATCAGGAAAAGGCGAACGAGCTCGCGACGAAGAAGAAGCTTGTGTTCATCTGCGGGCGGTACAAGGGGGTGGACGAACGGGTTCGGGATCTCGCCGTCACCGAGAGCATCTCGATCGGCGACTATATTCTGAGCGGCGGCGAGCTCGCCGCGCTCGTCGTCACCGACTCGGTCGTCCGTCGCCTCCCCGGCGTCCTCGGGGACGAGCGATCGGGCGAGTCCGATTCCTTCACCGCCGAGCGCGAGTTCTGCCTCGACGCGGCGTACTATACGAGGCCTCCCGAGTTCGGGGGGCTCGCGGTGCCCGAGGTGCTTCTGTCGGGAAACCATGCGCGAATAGACCAATGGAGGGCGGATTCGGCGCGCGAACGCACGCGCCGGTTCAGACCCGATCTCATGTCAAGAGCAGGCAAGCAAGGAACGAATTAAAGGAGGAACCATGGATATCCTCGATCAGATCGCCGCGAAGCGAATGAAGGAATCGACGAGCGATTTCGCGGTCGGCGATACGGTGCGCGTTGATATCAGAGTCATCGAAGGAGAGCGGGAACGGGTGCAGGCGTTCCAGGGAACGGTCATGCAGCGCCGCGGCTCCGGCCTCAGCGAGACCTTTACCGTTCGCAAGGTCAGCTCTGGCGTCGGCGTGGAGCGCATATTTCCGCTCCATTCGCCGAACGTTTCGGGCATCCGCGTCCTGCGCAAGGGGAAGGTGCGGAGAGCGAAGCTTTTCGGCCCCGTCGTCGCCGCGGCGGTTATCTGCGAGCCCTGCGACGTTCTCCGTCGCGTGCGGGATTCGAAGCTCGTGGGCGAGAACGAACGCGAGCGGCTTTACGCGCGCATTCTCGAGCGGTGCTTTGCCCACGGCGTCGGGATCGTGGAAGCCGGCGAGATCGATCGCATCAATATTCTCCGGGCCACCCTCAAGGCAATGAAGATCGCCGTCGAGTCTCTCGGCGCGATGCCGGATCTCGTGCTCATCGACGGCAACAGGCTGCCCGATATTCGCGTTCCCGCGGTTGCCATTCCGGGCGGAGACGGGAAAAGCTTTTCGATCGCGGCGGCCTCGATCATCGCGAAGGTGACGAGGGACCGCATCATGCGCGAGAGCGCCGACGTCTTTCGCGGGTACGGCTGGAGAGAGAACAAGGGGTACGGAACGGCGCAGCACATCGAAGCGATCGGGAGGCTGGGCCGGACGGAGTTTCATCGGAAGAGTTTCAGGGCGGGCGCGTGAGCGGGGGCGCTTGCGCGGGGATCCAGGGGAGGGGTGGCGGTGGAGGAACGGAACGTATTTCTCGGGACGCTCGGCGAGAAGATTGCGGCGCTCTATCTTCAGCTCGGCGGCTGCACGATCCTTGAAATGAACTACCGGTTCGAGCACGTCGAGATCGATCTCATCGTTCGAGACGGTCCCTGCGTCGCTTTCGTCGAGGTCAAAACCCGCCGGAGCTCATCCTTCGGGGAAGCGCTCGACGCGGTGAGCCGCGGCAAGCTGAGAAACGTGCGCCGCGCCGCTCGGAAGTACCTGCTCACCGCACCGGCGGAAGCTCGAGCGAGCGAGTATCGGTTCGATCTCGTCGCGCTCGATTGCGATTGGCGCGAGGGCACATTGAAGCTCAGACATATCCGGGGAATCGCGTAGAAAATGG
>JAPLKY010000152.1 GCA_026387805.1 Candidatus Krumholzibacteriia bacterium | reverse complement strand
GAGGGACGAGGAACAAGGGCGAGTCGATGGCGCCGAGACTGCCGAACGCCTTGTACACGAGGCCCGAGACGCCGACCGTCATCACGAGGAGCGGCACGTTGAAGATCACCTTCATGAACGGCCGCCGCTGGAGCACGACCTCGGTGATCAGCGTCGCGATCCCCTCGATCACCGCCATGACGGCCGGCCCGAAGAGCATGATCCCGGCGAGGTCGATCGGAGAGGACGCGTAGATCGAGGCGCCTCCCCTCGGAAGCGATATCTGCGCGGAGTCGGCGAGGATGATGAGGCAGACGAAAAGGAATATGTCGCGCCAGTGATTACCGGGGAAATTCCGGGTAAGATAGAAAAAGAAGGCCACGCCGGCCAGCACGATGAAAAGATAGTAGAGCCTGAAGCCCCACGAGGATCTCTTGGTTTCCTTGGTCAAGGTTCACCCGGCCGGTTAACGTTCAGCGAGGCAACGATGTTCGACCCCTCCGGTATACACCACTACAATGGGCACAGTTCCCGAAGCAGGTTTCATGCCAAGAGAACCGATCCAAGCGGCTCCGCGCCGGCTATCTGATCGTGTAGTTGATTTCCGTGCGCAGCTTCCATGCGCCGAGTGGCCGATTCAGCGCGTCGAGAATGGCGAGGACCGCGTACTCGTTCGGGTCCGCGCCGATAAGCGCACACCCGACATAGCTCGTAACGGAACGCTCCCGAACCGCATTCACGACGGCGCAGAGCGCGCTGCGGCCGCCTACAGCGACCTCTTCGATCCGAGCTAAACACAGATGGAGATCCTCGTCAAGGAGTTCCGAGATCGCATGAAGTGTCGCGCCCGCGATCGTCTCGGGGAGCTTGCCGCCGAACCGGTAATCCCCCTGGGATCCGGTCACGACGAGGGATCCCCTCGCGAGCCGCACTTCGATATCGACCCTCGAGTCCTCGATGTTGACCCTGAGCCCCCTGAACGCAATCCGCGACGGCTTCCCGAACGATTCGAGGGAGGAATCGCCGCCGCTCTCGCGCTCGTCACGATCGTTGCGCTCGTCGCGCTCGTCACGATCGTCACGCCGCGCCACCTCGCGCGGGGCGCGCGGCTTCTCCGTATGGAGGGTGATCTCGGGGGCGGGCGGCCCGGGCGGCGTCGGCGGCGAGTCGAATTTCGCGTCGATCAGCTCCTCGAGATCGATCAACGGGAGATCGTCGTCATCGGCCGCGGGCTCGGCTCCGATACCGGACATTCGCCCTTCCCCCATCCCGACTTCCGCTTTCATTTTGGCGATCGTGTTCTTCTCGGGATCGATGACGACGACGCCGATCTTGCGGTAATCGACGATGAGCCCGAGAGAAGCCTTGAGGCAAGTTTCGACGTCACGAGCGAGAAGCTTCGGCGCCCGATTGGTGACGGCGACGGCGTGGATCTCGGTGATATTGCCCGACTCGTCCGTATAGATCCGGCACGACTGGACCTCGCGAAGGCGGATGATGAGGTTTTCCGCCCTCTCGATCAAGTCCTTGTTGGGTATGTCCTCGAGCACGAAATAACCTCCTCCGCCGCGCCGAACGCGCGGATATAGCGTCTAATCTATTTTACCATAGAACGTTATGAAACTCAAGCGCGGATATGTCCTGGGGCTTGTAATTAGCTTCGGGGGCGCATCTTAGGCCCCTCACGGCAGGAGGCGCGTCACCTTCGCTTCGATTCTGAACTTGTTGCCGCCTCGCTCCAGTATGAGATAGCGAATGTCGCCCGGTTTGCCCCTGAGCGCGTCGACGACGGTTCCCATCGTGGCGCCGGTCGTCTTGAGATCGCCGATCCCGAGGAGCTTGTCCCCCGGCTCGACCCCTCCGACCGCGGGCTTTCCGTCCTTCGAGACGACACCGAGCACCGAATAGCTCCCGTCATCCTCGGGGCGCAGCGTAAGGCCCACGAGATCCGTGTCGAATGTATCGAACTCTCCGGTCTTCTCGAAGTAAACGGCGCCGCCCGCGTAATCGATCTCGACGCGAAACGCCTTGAAGGCGTTCGGGCCGAGAAAGCCGTTCACCGGTCGCGCGGTCTTCCGGGAATACCAGGCCCCGAGCGGCGGGCCGCCCGGAGCGACGGACGGAACCCCGACGACGCCGACGCCGGCGAGCCGCATGGGTCCCCACATGATCTCGCTCACACGCACGACGGGCGCCTTCTGCTCGTCGGGGGGCCACCAGCCCCACATGTTCGCGCAGCCGACGGCGCCGGTGATGCGCGGCAAGCTCGGATGTCGCTCGAGGAGCCGCGCCACGACGACGCTGTCCGCGAAACTGTAAGCGGCGCCGACTTCCACCGCGAAGCTCAAGCTGTCCCCGTCGATGACGGCATCTATCTGGACAATGCCGGTCTCCTGATTGACGGCGGCCGGGGCGCGAACGCCGCGATGCTCAAGGCTTCCCGGCTCCGCGATCGTGAGAAGGCGCGCCGGGTAGTCGAAAACGACCTGATAGCGCCGCAGGACCGTTGACGGCAGGTTCCCGTCGTTGTGCATCGTGTTGAATTGCCACTTCGCGAGCGAGACGTGGGATTCAACGCCCTGGAAATCGAGCGGCATCCCGCCGATGCGGAAATGGGCGGGCGGCGGCACCATCGGAGTGGAGCCGATCGCCGAGAGATCGGTCCCCAGGTCGCGGGCGAGCGCCTCGCTCATGAAGAAGCTCGGATTCCCCGTATCGACCCACAGGCGGGCCGTTCGCCGGCTTCCGTCCGTTCGCTGGATCTCCACGTCGACGAGCATGCGATTGTGATCGAGGATGAACGGGACCGTGACGGACGCGGCCGGCTCCCGCGCCGGGGCGCCAGACAACAGAAGACATAACATGAGGGCGATTTCGATCATGTAGAATTAAACAAGAAATCCCGAAAATGGTTCCGTCGCGCGGCGCACCTCTGCAACGTCCGTCACGAACGTTTCAACCGTCTCATCCCGAAGAAGAACCTCATGACGCCGATGCGCCTGACGCCGAGCTCGTAGAGGGCCATGATCGCGGCGAACGAGAGCACGGTGATGATCAGGAATTTCGGCAGGGCACCCAGGCTCAACGGAATGATGAAGAATCCGACGACGAGAATGATCGTCTGGTGGAACATGTAGAACGGAAGCACCGCCTCGTTGCCGTAGGCGAGCGCGCGGTTGTTGAAATTCAAGTAGCGCGCGCCGAGGCCAAGGAGAAAGACCACCGATCCCCAGCTCGCGACGGCCCAAATGACCTGAAACAGCACGTACTGAAGCGAGAACGGCTCGGCCCCCGGCGCCGCGTCATACCCGAGAGCCAGCACCAGCACCCCTATGCCGCCGAAGAAGCCGACGAGCCACAGGGGCAGCCCGACCCAGCGATATCTCTTGAAGGCGTCGGTGAGCCGCCCGTCGGCGGGAATGATGTATCCGATCACGAAGTAGATCGCGTACCAGACGAACTCGGCCCACCCGCGATCGACCGGGAAGACGCGTCTCAGGATGACGAGCGTGAGGGCGAGCGGCACCGCGAACACGAAGACCCCACCCCGGCGGCCGCACCAGCCGGCCACCGCACCGATCCATCGCAAGCCCCGCGGCGATTTCAGAAAGACGAGGAGCGGAAGCGTCACGAGCGAGATGAGGAAAAGGAACCTCAGGAACCACAGGTGCCCCCCGAAGGCCAAATTGAACAGCGTCGTGGGCCAGGCCGTGAGGCGAGGAATATCCCACCCCTCGAAATAGCCCGGGAGCGCCTGCCAGAAACCACCCGTGTACCCCTCGTTCGTGATCAGCTCGAAATAGTACTGGGGCGGAATGAGGATGCAGAGTCCCACCGTGTAGAGCGGAATGAGAAGGCGCTTCGCGCGGTCGACGAGAAACGTCCCCGCCGACCTTCTGCTCAGCGCGTACCAGGCGCCCGCGCCGGAGAGCAGGAAGAAGAGCTCCATGAGCCAGGGCCACATCAGGCCGCGCACGAGCACGAAGAGCCCGAAGCTTTGCTCGGCGTTCTTGAGATGCCAGCCTTCCGTATCGAAGAAGCGCGTGCAGTGAAACACGAAGACCGCGAGCATCGCGAGGACCCGCAGCCAATCGAGATCGTAGCGTCGTTCGGTCATTCAGCCTCCTTCGGCGCCCGCATCGACGGCCTCATCCCAGTGAAAGAACCATTTTCAATCCCTCTTCCAGCTCCAGCATGTGCCTGGACGAAAGTTGCCCGGTCTTCTCGGTCAGATATTTCTTGTCGAGGGTGAGCAGCTGAGAGACATTGATCACCGAGTCCTTTGGCAATTTGCTCTCGCGCCGCTTCAGAAAGATATTGCCCGGCGCCTCGGCCAACCGCAGATTCGATGATATCGCAGCGACGACAATCGTCGATATCTCGCTTCGGTTAAATGCATTGGATTGTACGATCACCACCGGCCGGCGATATCCCGGCTCCGAACCCCGGGGGACAGGCAAGCTCGCCCACCAGATCTCGCCACGGAGCACTACCACTCCTCCCGGGCAATTGACGCTCCCTGAAGACGCTCGAGGACGGGATCGAGCCCCACCCTGTCATCCTGTTTCTCGTATATGGCATTCAGGGATTCGGTAATCCCTTCTTGCTTGTTGTCCCGCAAGAACGAACGCATGGCGCGCTGGTAGAGCTCGCTGCGGGAGATGCCGAGTCGCTTGGCGAGCTTCTCGGCCGCGTCGAAGAGAGAGTCCGGTATCGAGATTGCGGTCTTCACAAAGAGAAGTATAACAAATGTTATACCAACATGTCAATGGATTCTTGCGGATCTACCTCCGCCTCTTCATCGCATTATCACCATCTTGCGCGTCTCGCCGAACGCGCCCGCGTCGAGGCGATAGAAGTAGATCCCGCTCGCGACGGCCGCCCCCCGCGCATTGCGGCCGTCCCAAAGCTCGGTATAGCGACCGGCCGGTCGAGCGCCCTCGACGAGCATGCGCACGAGTCGTCCCGAAGCGTCATAGACGCCGAGCTTGACCTCCGCCGGCCCTTTCAGTCCGAATGCGATCTTCGTCACCGGATTGAAGGGATTCGGGAAGTTCTGCGCGAGGTAGGTCGCCTCGGGTGCGCGAGGCGAGTCGGCGCCCGTCACGTCATCGGGACCGAGGAGCGCATAGCCGCTCTCGTTATCGTGCACGTCGACGGCGGCCACCTTGTAATAGTACCCGCCGTCCCAACGCCATTCGCCGTCGAACCACCCGGGCTCCGTCGGCGTCGCCGCGAGGTTATCGGGATCCGGCACGAAGTCTTCGCTCGTGCCCCGATAGACGGCGTAGTGCGAGAGATCGTTCTCGGCGCCGAGCGACCACGCGAGCGAAAGGCCGGCCGGCGAGTAGCCCTGCTCGCCCGCGAGCCCTTCCGGCACGCCGGGAGGAAGATTGTCCACGGAGCAGCCGCTGTCGGGCGTGCTCGCGAACCAGACGGCGGGATCGGCCGAATGCGCCGAGACGACGTACACCGAGTACTGCGCGCCCGCGCTCGACGAATCGGCGATCGTTGTCGCGCGATAGATATACTCCTGGCTCTGCGTGGCCTCGAACCCGCCGACGTATTCCCATGAACCCCCGGGGAAAATCCCTGCCGGGGCGGCTTCGATGAAGCGCCGTCCCTTGTGCGAGATGAGCCGCACGCCGGGGGCGAATACCTCGAGCATCTCCCGATCCGCGGCATTCCGAAGCTCCGCGAGCGCTCCCGCGCCGTCGATCCGCTGCCACACGCCATAGGAGGCGATCGCTCCATCGAAGACGCCGATCGAGTCGCGGTCCGAAGCGGCGACGCGGATCCGCAGCTTCCCGCCCTGATCGTCCGGCACGTCGCTCACGTCGAGGATCCGCGGCTCGGGAACCGAGACGCGCCCGAAGCGGTTGATCCCCTGAGCCGTGATATCGATGCTTGCGGCCCCCGGATTATCGTCGATGACGGCGGCGAGGAGACCTCCCGCGCCGTCGGCAACGACGCCATACTCGCCGAAGGTGACATCGCCGGCCAAAATGCGAATGCTTACCCCGCCCCACTCGCTTTCACCGGCGAAATTCAAGATGCCGCCCTGAAGCTCATTGTGCGACTGCTCATCGAATACGACGAATACCCGTCCCCCTCCGGCGGCCAGGAGCCGGTAATAGTTCGCGTCTTGCGTGCCTTCATCGAAGATTTGAACGCCGTCGGCCGTCCAGATCGCCTGTCCATAGCGGTCGATCTTCTGGGCGAAGAGCTGCGGATCCGTGCTGCGCTCATCCCGCCAAATGACAACCGCGCCCCCGGCGCCATCCTCGATGATCTCGGGAGCGGTCTGCGCCTCGTCGACGTAGCAGAGAAATACTCCTCCGGACGCCCAGGCGAGGGTGCCCGTCGCACCGATCCGCATCGCGGCGATGGCGTCACCCGACGGGCCGATTTCCCAGGCGACGATTGCGCCGCCGTCACCATCGGAGGCGATCGCGGGATTCGAGCGGGGATACGTGTTCGTGCCGACCACCACGCCTCCCGAGCCCCAGATCGCGCCCGAGGACCGCACGCGCTGCACGTACACATTCGGCGTCGCGGTTGCATTGTTCACGAAAGCGACGAGCGCGCCGCCCGCGCCGTCCGAGGCGATCCTGGCGTGGCTTTCGTTGCCCGCGGCGGCCGAAACGGTGATTCCGCCCGGATCGGTCCACATGATCGTGCCGTCGTACGCGAGCCGCTGGGCGTATACGTTGTTCGAACCGCTGCGGGACTCGATCCAGGCGACGATCGCCCCGCCCCCTCCATCGGCGATCATGCGGGGACCAAAAGGCGCATTGGTCGTGTAGATGCGCTTCCCGCCCGACGTCCACAGCTTCGTGCCCGCCGCGTCGATCTTCTGGGCGTACATGTTCGTTCCGTGCTTCCAGAGGATGATCGCCTCGCCGGCGCCGCCCGCCACGACCTGCATCAGGCTGTCCGCTCCCGAGGCGGAAACGATGAGCAGCCCGTCGGCTGTCCAGAGGGCCATGCCTGCGCCGTCGATTCTCTGCGCGTAGATGTTCCAATCGGAGCTTCGATAATCCTCCCAGACGACGATCGCGCCCCCCGCGCCGTCGGAGACCATCATCGGATTCGACTGCTCAAACTCCGCGGCGCAGACCGGGAGGCCTCTCGTTGTCCAAGCTTCGCTCGGAGCCGCCGCGGCGGCGATGATGAGAATAGCCGCCAATGCGGCGCGAGGAATCGTTCTTGTAAGCATACAACCTCCTAATAACGGGTTCGAGGCTCGCGTCGGTCTCGGGGAGCTACTTCCTCCCCTCCTCTTCCACCGCGGCGGTCCAGAGGTCGGCGAAATGCAGAATCATCGTGAGACGGCATTCCTTGCGGTAATACTCGAGACCCACCACGCCGCCGTCCACCGGGACAAGGCCGTCATGAGCGGCGATGGCCTGCGCCTCTTCCTCGGAGAGCGGGATGAACCTGCTCACGAGCTCGAGACTCCGCACCGCATGGTGGCGGCCCCGGCGCGGAGGTTCGCTGCCGCCAGGGAGACTGTCGGGTTTCCCCGGGCTGTCGGGCTTCCCGGGGCGGTCGGGCCTTCCGGGATAGTCCAGCTTCCCCACGTCGTGGAAGAGCGCTACGACGATGATCGATTCGTCCGCGATGTCCGGCGCGACGAGCTCCTTGATCCTGAGGGCAAGTTCCGTCACGCCGACGGAGTGCATGAGGAGACCGTGCTCCACGTCCATATGAGGCCTCTTGAGCACCGGCGCGGCGAACCAGTCCGTCGTGTTCTCGAGGAAGGATTTGAGCTCGAGAATTTGCTCGCGC
>JAPLKY010000455.1 GCA_026387805.1 Candidatus Krumholzibacteriia bacterium | reverse complement strand
GTCTACGCCGGGGTCGAGGACGCCGCGTTGTTTCGCTCCACCGACGCCGGGCAGACCTGGCACGAGCTCGCCGGCCTGCGCGGTTCGCGCCGCGGTCTCGACCGCGTCCTGCATCGTCGCCGCGCGCGCGATCGGAACGACCGATCCGAGCGCCTCCTCGATGAGAGGCGCCGCCTCGCCGATCGTGACGATCGCCTTCACGCGCGCGAGCATGGGAATGAGCTTCGTGAAATCCCCGCCCTTGTCGTGCCCGCCCGCGATGAGGACCGTCGGCCGATCGAGACCCTTCAGCGACATCATCGTCGCCTCGACGTTCGTGCCCTTCGAATCGTTATAGTAGGTTACCCCTCGCACGACCGCGACCTTCTCCATCCGGTGCGGAAGCCCGGTGAATTCCGAGAGAGCCTTTCGGCATGCGGACGCGCTCACGTCGAAGGGCGCGAGCGCCGCAACCGCCGCAAGCGCGTTCTCCACGTTGTGCACGCCGATGACTCCGAGCTCGCTCCGCTCGAGGAGTGCTTCGCGTTTTCCGTCGCGCTCGCGAACGAGCCGATCGTCTCCGTCGAGATACACGCCGCCCTCGACGGGACCGGCGGACGAGAACGGGACGGACCTCCCGGCGAAGCGTCGCGCGATCGCGGCGCACCGGCGATCGAGGGCATTGTAGAAGAATGAGTCCCGTGCGCCGCAGTTCTCGACGATTCGCTCCTTGAACCGGTAGTAATCCTCGACGTCGTGGTACCGGTCGAGATGGTCCGGGGTGAGATTGAGGATGCCCGCGACCTCCGGGTGAAACGTCGTAATCGTCTCGAGCTGGAAACTCGATATCTCGAGAACGAAGAAATCCTCGGGCCCGAGATCCTTCACGACCGACGAGAAGGGCAGCCCCACGTTGCCGCAGACGATCGCGCGACGTCCCGCCGCCTTCAGCAGCTCGCCGATCATCGTGACGGTCGTCGATTTGCCGTTCGTGCCCGTCACGCCGACGAGCCGGGCGCGCGCGAAACGCGCCGCGACCTCGAGCTCGCTCGCGAGCGCGACGCCGCGGGAACGCGCAGCGAGCATGAGCGGATGATCGATCGCGATGCCGGGGCTCACGACGACCTCGTCGACGCGATCGAGGAGCCTCTCGTCAAAGGCGCCGCGATGAAGATCCGCTCCCGCGAGCTCGGACGGAATCTCCACCGCGGCATTTTCGTCGGCGCCGATCACCGTTGCGCCCTCGGCGCGAAGGAGACGCATCGCCGCGATGCCGCTCCGCGCGAGTCCGAGGACGAGCACCCGCTTGCCGTTGTAATCGATCCGCTGCGTCATATTCGCCATATCCTCTTCGATCCGCTACTGCAGCTTGAGCGTGCTGATGCTCAAAAGCGCGAGCAGCGCGGCTACGATCCAGAACCGCACGACTACCTTTTCCTCCCGCCACCCCTTGAGCTCGAAATGGTGGTGAATGGGAGCCATGTTGAATATCCGTTTTCCCGTGAGCTTGTAGGATCCCACCTGCAGGATCACGGACACCGCCTCGGCGACGAAGATGCCCCCGATGATGACGAGGAGCAGCTCCTTCTTGAGCAGCACCGCGACCGTCCCGAGCGCCCCGCCGAGCGAGAGGGAGCCCGTGTCCCCCATGAAGATCTGGGCGGGGTGCGAGTTGTACCAGAGGAAGCCGAGAGAGGCGCCGACCACCGACAGACAGTACACGGTGAGCTCGCCGCAGCCGGGCATGTACGGAATGTGGAGGTACCCGGCGAAGGTCTTGTGACCGCTCAGATAGGCGAGCGCCGCGAACGCGAAGAAGCTGAAGGCCGAGGCGCCCGAGGCGAGCCCGTCGAGTCCGTCCGTGAGGTTCACCGCGTTCGACGAGCCCATGATAACGAATATCACGAACGGTATGTACAGGAGCCCCCACTCGATCGAATAGTTCTTGAGAAACGGCACGGCGCTCTCGGTCGCGCCCTCGCGCACGAGCGGATGCATGTAGAGAAACACGCCGAGCGCGGCGCCGAATACGAACTGTCCGAGGAGCTTGTAGCGCCCGATGAGACCCTTCTCGGTCTTCTTCACGACGCGCAGATAGTCGTCGACGAAACCGATGAGACCCGTCCAGAGCGTGACCACGATCGCCACCTGGATATAGGGATTGGCCAGGTTTCCCCAGAGGAGCGTCGGTACGACGGTCGCGGCGATGATGAGGATGCCTCCCATCGTCGGGGTGCCCTCCTTCTCCTGATGGCTTTCGGGCACCTCGCTCCGGATGCGCTGGCCTATCTGCAGCTTCCGGAGCCTGCGGATGAAGAACGGTCCGAAAACGAAACAGATGAGGAGCGCCGTGACCATCGCGTACGCGGAACGGAACGTGATGTACCGGAACACGTTGAACGCGAAGAAGTGATCGCGGAGCGGATACAGGAGCCAGTACAGCATCAGTCGACCCTCCGCGGCGAGGCGTCGCGCGCCTTTCCGATCGATTCGATGATCTTCTCCATGCGCATTCCTCTCGAACCCTTGACGAGGACGGCGTCCCCCGGCGCGAGAAGCTCGTTCAGGTACGCGGCAAGCTTCGCCGTGTCGAGAAAGTGCGTTATGTGCTCGGGCGATTTCCGCTGCTCGGCGGCCGCCCGGTTGAGCTCGACCGTTTCGGCGCCGATCGTGAAGATGCCGTCGACCTTCGCCCGACCGCAGTAGACGCCCGATTCCCGGTGCAGATCTCCACTCGAAGGTCCGAGCTCGAGCATGTCGCCGAGCACGAGCCAGCGCCTCCCCCGCACCGGAATCTCCATGAAGGCCTCGACGGCGGCCCTCAGAGAGGCCGGATTCGAGTTGTAGGTTTCGTCGAAGAGCAGGATGCCCTCGAGATCGAGGAGCACGCCCCGTCCCGAATGCACGGGCGCTTCGAGAACGGCGGAGGCGATCTCTTCGGGAGAGACGCCGATGATCGAGCCGACGACCGCCGCGGCGGCCGCGTTGAGAACGTGATGCCTTCCGTAGCGCGCGATCTCGAGGCCGATGTCGCCGACGCGGAACCGGTAGCCGCCCGATTCGCGCTTCTCGAGATCCGCGATCCGGCGATCGGCGCGCTCCGAGAAACCGAAGGTGAGGGTGCGCGCCTTCGTGCGCTCCAGGAGAAAATCGACGAACTCGTCGTCGGCGGGAAGCACCGCGGTTCCCTCTCCCGGGAGCGCCTCGAGCAGCTCCGCCTTGGCGGCCGCGACTCCCCTGAGCGAGCCGAAGTGCTCGAGATGCGCCGGACCGACGTTCGTCACGACGCCGATATCGGGTTTTGCGATGCCGGCGAGCGTCTTGATCTCCCTTCGATGGTTGGCTCCCATCTCCGTCACGCAGATATCCTCGCTCCCGTCCATGCCGAGAATCGTGAGTGGGAGCCCGATGTGATTGTTCAGATTCCCCGGCGTCGCGTGAACGTTGAAGCGCTTCCCGACGATCGCGGCGATGAGATCCTTCGTTCCCGTTTTTCCGCTGCTCCCCGTGACGGCGATCACGCGCGGGCTCACGAGCGCGCGATACGCCGCGGCGAGGGTCTGAAGACCGGCGAGCGTATCCTTCACGTCGAAAACGGGAATCGGCCCCGCGATTCGCGCGGCTTCGGCTTTCCTGCCGGAGACGACCAGAAGCGCCGCCGCTCCCTTCCCGATCGCCGCGCCGAGGTAATCGTGACCGTCGGCGAGCGAGCCCTTCAGGGCGATGAAGAGCCGGCGCGCGCAGTCTTCTCTCGTGTCGATCGAGACTCCTTCGATCGCGCCGGCGCCCGGATCCCCTCCGCGGTAACCCGCGGCATGGAGAGCGTCCGCCACCCATCGCAGTTCAGCCCTGATGGTCCACCTCCCGACCGCGAAGCGCCTCTTCGGCCTCGAGCGCGTCGTTGAACGGAACGCACCCCTCCCGGCATATCTGCTCGTTCTCGTGGCCCTTCCCGGCGATGACGACGAGGTCTCCCTCCCCGGCGGCCTCGACGGCCGCCCGGATCGCCAGGCGCCGGTCCCTGACGACGTGGACGGGCACCTCGCTCGCTCCGATGCCTTCGAGTATCTCTTTCACGATGAAGTCCGGATCCTCGGTGCGCGGATTGTCGTCGGTGATGAAAACGACGTTGCTCAGGCGGGAGGCGATCCCTCCCATCATCGGCCGTTTTCCCCTGTCTCGGTCGCCGCCGCAGCCGAAGACGGTCACGATCGTGCGGGGACCGAGATCCCTGCAGAAATTGAGGAGCTTCTCGAGCGCGTCGGGCGTGTGCGCGTAGTCGACGACGACCGTGGGACCCCTGCCGATGGAGACGACCTGGAACCGTCCCGGCACCTGGGCGACCTTCTCGAGACCCGTCTTGATCCGGCCGGCGTCGATGCCGAGCGCGTGGGCGCATGCGGCGGCGGTGAGCGCATTGTATACGGAGATCGTTCCGAGCAGCTTGAGATCGAGGCGCTCGCGCCCGGATCCGATGACGAGATCGAAGCGCGTGCCCTTGAGATTCGCCCTGAGCCCTTCCGCCCGGACGTCGGCCGACGGGGAGAGCCCGAACGAAAGGCTCGGACCCGCGAAGCGTTTCGCGACGCGCGCGACCTCGGGATCGTCGACGTTGTACACGAACGTCCCCGGCCCCTTCTTCCGCCCGGATTCGACGAGCGTGCGTACGAACGATTCCTTCGCCTCGACGTACCGCTCGACGGTGACGTGATAATCGAGATGGTCGCGCGTCACGTTCGTGAACGCGGCGACGTCGAACTCGAGCCCCGCGATCCTCCCCTGCTCCGCCGCGTGCGAGCTCACCTCCATGACGGTCGAACGGCACCCCCGTTTCAGGAAACCGGCCATGACGCGGTAGAGATCGACGGCGCCCGGCGTCGTGTTGCGCACCGAGGCGAGATCGTCGGAATCGCCGTATCCGATCGTGCCGATAATGCCGCACGGTCCGTGCGCGATATTCATGATCGAGCGCAGGAGAAAGGCGCTCGAAGTCTTGCCGTTCGTTCCCGTGATGCCGGCGAGCCGGAGACGGGACGCGGGATCCCCGAAGAACCGCTTTGCCATGAGCGCCGCGGCGAGAGACGAGTCCCGGACGACGACCGTGGGAACCGCTTTCTCGATCGCACGCTCGACGACGAGCGCGGAAGCGCCCTTCCGGACCGCCTCTTCGACGAACGCATGTCCGTCCGCCGCACGTCCCTTTATCGCGACGAAGCAATCGCCCGCCTTGAGCGAGCGCGAATCGGCCGCGATGCCGGTCACGTCGACGTCGCGGAAGGCGAGACGCTTCTCGACGTCGATGTCCTCAATGAGACGGGAGAGCTTCAATCCAGTGCTCCGTTCGTTCGCTCGGCGGTCCGAACCGGTTCCTCGCTCCGCGGATTGCAGATCAGTATCACCCTGCCGAGCCGGGAAAGAAACGCTCCCGCCGGCGGATCCTGACGCTCGACGATTCCGAAGCCGCGCACGATGCAGTCGAGGCCGCACGAGAGGAGCAGCCTCCGCGCTTCACGGATCGACAATCCCGCGACGTCGGGGACGCTCCGCGACGATTCGGATTCCGCTCCCGCGGCGCGAACCATGAGCTTTACCGTTTCCCTGCGGCCGACCAGAGTGCCGGGATCGGGGGTCTGCGAGAAGACGATCCCCTTGACGCTCGGGCATTGCACGGTCAGACCGCGATCCGAGGCGAGATCGATCGCCTCGTCCGTCGAGAGGCGAAGGAAGTTCGGCACGCGCCTCGACTCGTCCGTTTTGCCGCCGGCCGCTATGTTCGCGCTCGACGCGTCATAGAAAAGATCGGTCGAAAGGTTGATACCCTCGACGATCTTGCCGAAAACGATCGCCGAGGATTCCCCGCCCCAGTAATAGGGATACACGGGCTCGTCGAGCACGACCATGCACACGATACGGGGATCGCGGGCCGGCGCGAAGCCGATGAAGCTCACGACGTACTTCCCGTCCTGGTAGCCGCCGCCCACGACCTTTTGCGACGTTCCCGTCTTTCCCGCGACCGCGATGCCGTTCACCGCCGCCTTCTTCCCCGGTCCCTTGAGAACGACGTCCGCGCAGTAATCCCGCATCGTCGCCGCG
>JAPLKY010000109.1 GCA_026387805.1 Candidatus Krumholzibacteriia bacterium | reverse complement strand
TCAAAGCGCGGCTCAACCTTGCACTCGCGTTGTACGAGAAGGGCGCGAGGGACGAATCGATGCGGAACCTCGAGCTCGTGCTCGAGCTCGATCCGGAGAACGAGCTTGCCGTGAATCTTTTCCGAGAGCTTCAGCCCATTGATCGATAGAGGTGGAATGCCGTGAGCGTTGATTTCTATTCTATCCTTGAAGTATGGCCGACCGCTTCGGTTGAAGAGATCAAGAAGAACTACTTCCGCCTCGCGAAGCTCTATCACCCGGACGCCGCGGGGGACACTCCCGAGAACCGCGAACGATTCAAGGTGATCAACGAGGCATACGGAGTCCTGAGCGATTCCGGGAAGCGCGCGACGTACGATGAATCGCTGCGCCAGAGCAAAGGGGGCACGAAGGATGCGGTCGCCATCCAGGAGAAAGACCGCCGTTCGGCCATGCTCTCCTTCACGCAGGCGAAAGAAGCGATGCGCAGCGGACGTTTCGACAAGGCGGCCCTGCTCTTCAAGGCGGCCATCAAGTACGATCCGATGAATCCGGCCTATCACAGCTGGTACGGTTTCTGCCTCGGCATGCTCAACACGCGCCTGCACGAAGCTCGCGACGCCTGCCTCAAGGCGATCGAGATGGAATTCTACAATGCCGATTATCACGCGAACCTCGGCTTCGTGTATTTCAAGGCGGGGCTCAAGAAAGTCGCGATGAAGCATTTCAAGGAAGCGCTCAAATGGGACCCCGAGAATCCGATCGCGAAGAAATACGTTTCGATCGGCGGCGAGGCCGAGGAAGACAAGAAGGTGACCGGTCCTATTGATAAGCTCGTAGCGGGCTTCAAGGGAATCGTTTCGCGCATCGCCTGAGCATCGCGTCCCGCCGCGCTCACACCGATATATATTGCATTTTTCCCATGGCCAATCTACCCTCGGGCTCCGGGGTGATGGAGATGAAGCGTACCTCCTTCGTATGCTATGGAGCCCAAGGCAGCAAAGACGCTCTCGTGTATCAGGAGATTCCCGGCAGGGACGGCGGGGAAGAATTCTTCCTGTTCCTCTCTCCGGGCGTGCCCGAGCAGGAGGCGATGCTGAGGACACTCTTCCGGGAAGCCGTTTCGGCGTCACGGCTCGGAGCGCCCGCGCATTATTTTTCGCGCTTCCTCGAGCAGTTCGGGGCTCTCGCCGCGGAGGCCGGCGGGGAGGGGGACGTACTCGATGGCGTTCTCATCATGATCGAGATACGCCGCGGGAACGCCGTGCACGTTCTTTGCAACCGGGACGCGGTGCTGGTCCACGGGGATGGAAGAACGGGACGACGTGGTTCCGCCGAATCGCTGAAGGATTTCTCGGAGGTTCCGATCGGGAGGGCGAGAGATCAGGGCGATCTCTTCCGGCGAGCGCCGGAGGATATGTTCTCGTTGTACCGGTTCACGCTCGCGGAGGGGGAGCATACGGTCATCCTGGTCCCGTCGAACGAATTCGTCGCGCGGTACGACGAATCGCTGCGGAACAGCGTCTTCTTCCCGTCCTTCGAATTTCCCCGGGATATGGGCATGGATCTCGCCGTCTCTCGTTCCTTCCCCGCGCTTCACTGGAACGGCGGGCAGGCGGAGGAAGCCGCCCGGTCCGAGGAACGATCCGTATCCGGCCGCACGCGCGTGAACGTTCCGCTCGTCGTGGGCGCTCTCGCGGGGGCCGTCGCCATCGTCATCCTTATTGGATCGCTGGTGACGCACGAGAAAACGCGAGGGCCCGAGCAGCCGAATGCGCTTCTCGACGCGGCGGACGCGGCGAGAAAGGACTCATCGGATCCGGGTGGGGTGGAGGGTTCATCGACGATCGTCGAAGGGGAACCGGCCGTGGTGGAGCGGGGACGGCGGCTCGATTTGCAGGAGGCATGGAAGAGAGCATTCGAGGCTCCGGTCACGTCCTCCGCACGTTATTGCCGGGGGAGGATCTATTTCGGGTGCAGGGACGGGTATCTATACGCGTTCACGGCCGCGGGAGAGCTTGCATGGAAATACCGGTCGGGCGGCGGCATCGGAGCTTCGCCCTGCTGCGCCGAGGATCGGATCATCGCCGCGGATTATCGCGGCGCTCTCTTCTGTCTCGACGCGAATTCCGGAAAGGCGCTCTGGTCCTTTTCGACGCGATCGAAAATTGTGAGCACGCCGGAGCATTTCGACGATATCGTGTTCGCGGGGACGACCGACGGCAGGATCCTTGCGGTGCGCCTCGCGGATGGGCGGAAGCTGTGGGACAGGAAGATCGGTCCGTCGATACGGGCGAGCCTGGCGGCCGGAAAGGATTATGTGCTCGCGGTTACGACCGACGGAACGATGGTCCGGCTCGATCGCCGGGGAAGGATCATCTGGAAAACCAACGTGGGCGCCGGGGTCGCCTCGAGCCCCGCGTGCGACGAAGAGCGGGATCTCGTCGTTATCGGCGCAAAGGACGGAGCGGTGCACGCTCTTTCCTTGTCCAAAGGGAAGCGGGTGTGGAGATATCCGGCCGACTCCGCAGTCGACGGTTCCCCTCTCTGCGGCCGCGACGCGATCTATATCGGATCGAAGAGCGGAACGCTCTACTCGCTTTCCTTCGAAGGGACGCTGCGGTGGAAACGGGACGTCGGAGGGGCCGTGCTTTCGAAGCCGCTCATCGCGGGGGGCATCGTATTCGTCACGACCTACACGGCGGAGCTTGTGGCCGTCGACGCCGCGAGCGGCGAAACCGCCGCGGAATACCGCGCTTCGGCGCCGATATACTCGTCTCCCGTAACCGATGGAAAGTGCGTTTATTTCGGCTCGAACGGCGGCGTGTTCTACGCGGTGCGACTCGGAGCGCCGGCCGCTTCCTGAGGAACCTCGCGGAGCGGCTGCGCGCGATCCGCGGCGCCGTTCGTTTATTCGAACCTGCCGGGGCCGCCTTGCCATAGCATTTCCGATCTGTTATTGTGCGATCAAACGGGAGGTTTCGCGTCCGATGAAGGGTTTGATGCAGAAGCTGTTCGGCGATCGAAAGACGAGGCTCATGAGCCGCATCGAGGGGGAGATCGCCGCGGTCAAGGAGTGGGCCGAGCGATACCGCGAGCTCGGCGAAGCGGATTTTCCGAAGAAGACGGAGGAGTTCGTTTCGCGTATTCGAGATGGCGAGACCCTGGATCGGATGCTTCCCGAGGCATACGGTCTCGCCTATGAGGCATGCAGGAGACTCGTAGGCCGCACCTGGAACGTCGTCGGCCATCCGCTGACATGGGACATGGTGCCCTTCGATACGCAGATCGCCGGGGCGATCGTTCTTCATCAGGGCAAGATCGCCGAGATGGCGACCGGCGAAGGAAAAACGCTCGTCGCGACGATGCCGCTCTACCTCAACGCGCTTGCCAAGAAGGGCGCCCATCTCGTCACGGTCAACGACTACCTCGCCCGGCGCGACGCCGAATGGATGGGGGAGATCTACCGGTATCTCGGGGTGAGCGTCGGCTTTCTGCAAAACGAGATGGAGAACGAGGATCGGCAACGCGTTTACGCGAGCGATATCACGTACGGGACAAACAACGAGTTCGGCTTCGATTATCTCCGGGATAACATGAAGCCCGGCAAGCAATACCAGGTCCAGCGCGGTTTCTTCTACGCCATCGTCGACGAAGTGGATAGCGTGCTCATCGACGAGGCGCGAACGCCGCTCATCATTTCAGGGGCCGTGTCGGGCTCCGCGCTTGCCGATAATTACTCGTATCTCAGGAATAAAGTCGAGCTTCTCGTGCGCAAGCAGAAACAGGAGATCAACGACCTCATGACGAAGGTCGAAGGGCAGGAGGACGCGGAAAAGGCGGGGAGCGACGACATCGGCGTCAATCTTCTTCTCGCGCGCCGGGGGGATCCGAAGAACAAGAAATTCACGAAGCTTCGCAAGAAGCCGGGATACGAGAGGCTCATGCTTTCCGTCGAGAACGAGCTCATGCGGGACAAACGCCTCCCCGAGCTCGACGAGGAGCTCTATTTCGTGATCGACGAGAAGGCGAACACGATCGACATGACCGATAAGGGCAGGAATAACCTTTCGCCGGAGGACCAGGAGCTGTTCGTTCTGCCCGATCTCAGCATCCAGATCAAGGAGATCGACTCCGACGCATCCCTTTCGCCGAAGGACAAGGCGAAGAAGAAGGATGCCGCATACCGCAAATATGCCGAAAAAACGGAGATCATCCACAATTTTTC
>JAPLKY010000284.1 GCA_026387805.1 Candidatus Krumholzibacteriia bacterium | reverse complement strand
ACCGACTGAGCTACGTGGGCCACCCGTCCTGTTCGTTATATATGGTCCACATATCTGGTCCACATATTGGAGCGGGAAACGGGACTTGAACCCGCGACCCTCAGCTTGGAAGGCTGATGCTCTACCAACTGAGCTATTCCCGCTAAATGCATAAACGATCAGTCGCTCATTCCGCTCTACAGGTTCCTGGTGGGGAGGGGAGGATTCGAACCTCCGAAGCCTTCGGCGACAGATTTACAGTCTGTTCCCTTTGACCGCTCGGGAACCTCCCCAGGATCTCCCATTCAACAGAAAAATCGGCCCCGAAAAGCAAAAAACTCCCTTATGGGCCTTTCTCGCTTTGTTTTTTTCTCAATTAAGAGAAGAAAAACGTATACCCGGCCTCATCGAGCTTTCTGGAGCTGGCGAAGGGAATTGAACCCCCAACCTACTGATTACAAATCAGTTGCTCTACCGATTGAGCTACGCCAGCCCGGGATATCTCCCGCGCTTTTTTCAAAAGAGTAATATTACGTTCGAGTTAAAGCCCTGTCAAGGGAAAAATGCCTTCCGGCGTATCCGGGAGACCGGACAGCCGGTCCGTCCCGGCCGGAATTTATGCTTGACCTTCCGGGCCGAACTAGTGTATCATTTCAATGTGAAGATCTTCCCAGGCCCAGGGAGATCGAGCGCAAATAACCTCGCATAGGTAAAGCAGGATACCTATGGTGACGTATGAGTACAGAATGGTATAGGTGTGCGGTTGTACGCTTATGCCTTTTTTTGTTCGTCACCGGCGGTGCCGAAAGGCGAGGTTGAACAAGGAAAGGGGGGAGGAAACTACAATATAAATCAACGGGAATCAATAACAATGAACCCTGATGACCGGTTGTTGGCTGCCGTAAGCCAATGTTGAATCGCCATCAGACCTATCAATAACAAGACACGATTGTTCAACGTGTGGAGGAAGAAAATGAAGAAGCTTTTTGCAATTCTGGCGCTCACTCTCCTGCTCATTCCGGCAGTCGCCCTCGCACAGCCCCCGGGCTGCACCTGGGAAGGCGATCCCTGTATGCGTTACGGGTTCGGTCAGTATGACGGCCTTCCGTTCAACCAGCCGGGCTGGGATTACGCGGACGCTTATCCGGGACAGATGCTGACCTACATCGTCGCTCCGTACAACGCGACGCCGTATAACACCGTCGGCTGCGTGGCTCTGGATACCCTCTGCTTCCATGCAGTGAGCCTCCAGGGTTGGACCCTCGCGACCGATCCGCCGGATGGCGAGCTCCAGGAACTCCCGTCAGGTGGCTACATTTGGTATCAGGAGATCTCCATCACGGCTCCGTGCGACGCAGTTGTCGGCGACAAGGATACCCTTATCGGTACGGTCGCCTACGCGAACACCGCGGGCGCTTGCGCTCCGGAGTGCGGCGACTGCCAGGATCCGAACATCCGTCCGGCGACCGGTGTCCCGTACTACAACGCCGACACCCTGGTCGTTACCGTCATCGCGGCGCCCCCGGCGCTCGGCGTCCTTCAGGATACCTTGACGCTCGTCGATCGCGGACAGACCCAGGCATACGTTCCGTTCACGATCTGCAACCAGGACGAATGCGCTCCCCCGACGCTCTATGGCTACAACATTCAGAACAAGGGCGTTACGGGCCGCATCCCCGTCATCAACCAGACCGGATCGACCACGGTTGACGGCGGCGCCTGCAGAGACGTCTACGGCATCATCGACGCCGGCCTCGCGCTCGCGTGCGACTATGATACCCTGACGATCATCGTTTGGACGCCGGTCCCGGTCGTTTATGACACCTGCGTTCAGGTCATTCACGTCGTCGAGCCTGAGCTGGTACCGCTATTCACGACGCCCGTCGTAACGATTCTCGTGCTCGCCCTTATTCTCGCTGCCGCCGTTTTCATGCGGAGACGCGCAGTGAGCAAGGCCTAGAGCGCTTGAACGTACAGGGTTAGAGAGTAGCTCATAAAGAGTGACTCATTGGGCCAAGGAAAGAAGCCAGAAGGCGGAGAAAAGAAGAAGCTGGGAGGCCCGGCCTTCCGGACGGAGTTCCTGCTCTTCCTTGTTCTCTTCTTCATCATCTGGCTTCTTTCCTATTTTCTGACGAGAATGCTTCCCGGCTTCGTCGGCTGGTTGCAAGTCGCCGTCGCTCGGGAAGTCGCTTTCTGCCTGACGCACATCGGTTACACGTACGTTCTCAAGGAATCGGCTATTACCTTCTACACGGCCCACGGCGGGGAAAGCCTCGTTGTGATTGCCGAATGCACCGGGCTGTACACGTCGATCATCTATTTCTCCATCATCGGAGCGTACCCGGCGCGGATCGGCGAGAAGCTCATCGGGCTCGTCATCGGCATCCCGGCGATTCATATCCTGAATCTCGCGCGAATGGTCGTCATCTCCCTCGTCCTGTATCACAAGCCGAAGCTTTTCGATTTCGTCCACGGCTACCTGTGGCAGGTCGGCTTCGTCATCTTCATGCTGCTCCTCGTCATCTGGTGGATGTGGAAGATCGTGAAGCCGAGAACCCCGAAGAAGACGCAATGAGCGAAGATACCGAAAATAGTCGGACCCCGCGCGGCGCCGCCCGGGAGATCATCATCTTCTTCCTCCGGTTTCTCGCCGCCTCGTTCGCCCTATACCTGGTTTACGTCGTCGCGGGGAAATTTTACACCCGGCTCATCGCTCTCATCGCGAGCCCCTTCCTGTCCGCCTTCGGATACGAGCTCGTCATGGACAAGGCGAATGCGATCACGGAGGAAATCTCGCTCAATCCGGTCGTGTTCCTCTCCCTCGTCATAGCCGTCGGGGCGATCCCCTGGCGCACGAAGCTCAAGGCGGCGGTCATAGGGGCCGCCATCCTGACCGCTTTGAACTCGCTGACCGTGTTCCTCGCGTTCGTGAGCTTCTACCGGAACAGCGAGCGACTTTGGACGGGGAGCGAGTTCCTGAGCCTCACGATCAACTTCTTCGTGCCGATCCTGCTCTGGCTCGTGCTCCTGCCGATCCGGTCGGCGTTCCCGTTTTTGAGAGATAATAACGCATGAGGGGGCGCGTAGCGCTCCGCCGCGCGACCTCGGCGAAACCAGCCCTGCGAAAGCTCGACGCGAGCCCCGTGTATGCGAATGCGTCGGGCAGACTTCCCTTTTTCGGCTCGACGGGATAGCCCTCGACGATCGAGGCGCCCTTCTTCTTCGCGTAGGCGAGCGCCCCCTCGATGAGCGAGGCGGTGAGCCCCCCGCGCCTGAACGGCTTCGCGACGAAGAAGCAGACGATCGACCAGACGGGACGGTCGTCCACCGGGGCGAGCACCCGGGAGCGGGAGAGAACGGGGTAGTCTTCGCGGGGAGCGACGGAGCACCATCCCGCCGGAGTTCCGTCGAAATAGGCTATGAGACCCGGCACACCGTCGCCCTCGACGATCTTCCTGAGGGCGCGCCGGTTGCCCGCACCCTTGCCCTTCACGAACGCCGAACGCGCGAGGCGCCACCACATACACCAGCATCCGCCGCACGCGCCCCTCTCGCCGAAGAGGGCGACAAGGTCCTTCCACCGGTCGCTCGTGAGCGGATGGACTTCGAGACGCTTCCGCGCGGTCCTTCCCGGTTTGATCGTGGCGATCTTCCCTGATTTCATCCTATTTCGCCGGTTTGACGAATGGCCCTGCCGGCCGGTCCTCGACGACGAAGCCGAGCGCGGCGATCTTCTTCCTCAGCGTGTCGGCATCCGCCCATCTCTTCTCTTTCCGGGCGCGCTCCCGGTCGGCGACGAGACCGGCCACTTCGGTCGGAATCTCGAGCCCGGCCTTCGGGAGGCCTCCCCTGAACAGGCCGAGAACGGAGTCGAATATCCCGAGCGCTTCGCGGAGCCTTTCGAACGTCTCCGCGAGCTGAGCGGGGCCTTCGTCCCCCTCGGCGCGTATGCGGTTGATTTCGCGGACGAGCCGAAAGACGTGCCCGATCGCCTCGGCGCTGTTGAAATCGTCGTCCATGGCCTCGACGAAGTCCCTCTTCACGTCCTCGATGAGCCCGGCGAGCTTCCCCGCCTCGTCCGTTTTCGGCCGCGGGGACGCGGCGCCGAGCGCCGTGAGACGCTCGTCGACGTAGACGCACGCGTTCCGGATGCGCTCAAGACCGGCCTCTGCCTCCTTCAGCCGCTCGCGGCTGAACTCGGTGCCGCTGCGGAAATGCGTCGAGAGGAGATAGAAACGGATCACCTCGCCCGTGAACTCGCGGTTGATGTCCTCGATCGCGAAGAAGTGCCCCGTCGATTTCGACATCTTCTCGCCGCGGAGGTTCAGGAGACCGTTGTGCATCCAGTACCGGATATACGGCTTCCCCGTCGCCGCCTCGCTCTGAGCGATCTCGTTCTCGTGATGGGGGAAAATGAGATCCTGGCCGCCGCCGTGCATATCGATCGTGGTCCCGAGATACTTCATCGACATCGCCGAGCACTCGATGTGCCAGCCGGGGCGGCCGGGCCCCCAGGGGCTGGCCCACGCGGGCTCCCCTTCCTTCGCCCCTTTCCAGAGGGTGAAGTCGAGCGGGTCCTCCTTCCGCTCGCCGACCTCAATGCGCGCGCCGCTCTGAAGCTCGTCGACGTTGCGCTTCGAAAGCCTCCCGTACTGAGGAAAGGCGCGGACGCGGAAATACACGTCCCCGCCGGCGTCGTACGCGAATCCCTTTTCCACGAGGGCGCCGATGAGGGAGACGATCTCGGCGATATGCTGCGTCGCGAGCGGGTAGACGTCCGCCTTCAGGATATTGAGCTCTTCCGCGTAGCGGAAGTACTCCTTCATGTTCCGCTCGGCGATGACGCGATAGTCGACGCCTTCCTCGTTCGCCTTGGCGATGATCTTGTCGTCGATATCGGTGAAGTTCTGGACGTACGTCACCTCGTAGCCCTTGAACCGGAGGTGCCGCCGTATCATGTCGCCGGCGACGAAGGCGAGCATATGCCCGATATGCGGACGGTCCTGCACCGTCATGCCGCAGAAATAGATTCCGACCTTGCCGGGGCTCACCGGCTCGAACTCTTCCTTTCGCGCGCGGAGCGTATCGTAGACCTTGAGGGCCATGTGAGTCCTTTCTCCCGAGCGATCCGTCAGACGAGGCCCGCGACGGTCTTCTCGTCCAGGGTTTTCACGACCTCGGTGACGAGCTTCACCGCGTTGTCGAAATCCTTCCGGCATATGATCCCCGCCGCGCTGTGGATATGGCGGGTTGCCACGCTGATCACGAGCGTGGGCACGCCCGACGCGGTCGTGTGCACCCGCCCCCCGTCGGTCCCGCCGAAAGCGACGGCGCTGTACTGGAACGGGATCTTCTTCCGTTTCGCGACGGCGACCACGTGGTCGCGGAGTCTCGCATTGGGGATAAGCGTTGCGTCGTAAACGCAGATCGAGACG
>JAPLKY010000014.1 GCA_026387805.1 Candidatus Krumholzibacteriia bacterium | reverse complement strand
TCGTCATCGCCGACATGCCCTTCATGTCGTATCAGGCGAGCGTCGAGGACGCCGTGCGGAACGCGGGGAGGCTCGTCAAGGAGGGGGGCGCCGAATCGGTCAAGCTCGAAGGGGGGCAGCGCTACGTGCCGGTGATCGAGGCGATCGTTCATGCGTCGATTCCGGTCGTCGGGCATCTCGGGCTCACGCCGCAGTCGCTGCACGAGTTCGGGGGCTACCGCGTCCAGGGCAAGGACAGCCGGTCGGCGGACGTGCTCGTGAGCGACGCCCTGGCCCTCGAGCGGGCCGGATGCTTCGCCATCGTTCTCGAGGGGATCCCCTGGCAGCTCGCCCAGCGGATGACCGAAGCGGTCTCGATCCCGACGATCGGCATCGGGGCGGGGCCGCATTGCTCGGGCCAGATACTCGTCGTCCACGATATGCTCGGGATTCACGACAAACCCCTTCCGCGCTTCGTCAAGAAATACGCGGATCTCGGGCTCACGATCAAGGATGCCGTATCCGCCTACGTACGGGAAGTGAAGGAAGGGCGCTTCCCCGCGATGGAGCACAGCTACGATGCCGAGGGCCGGAAGAAGGATCGGACCGCCGGGAAATGAAGACCGTTACCACGCCTCGAGAGGCTCGCCGCGCAATCGATGAGATCAAGAAAGCCGGAGCGCGAGTCGGTCTCGTGCCGACGATGGGAGCGCTGCACGAGGGACACGCGAGTCTCGTCCGTATGGCCCGCGCGCGCACGGAGTTCGTCGTCGCGTCGATCTTCGTGAATCCCCGACAGTTCGGGCCGAAGGAGGATCTCTCCCGGTATCCGCGAACCCTCGAAGCCGATCGGCGCATGCTCGAGGATCTCGGCTGCGATCTCCTGTTTCATCCGAACGACGCCGATCTCTACTCTCCCGCCGACCGGACGCGGATATCGGTCGAAGGGATATCGGACGTTCTCTGCGGAGCCGCGCGGCGCGATCATTTTCAGGGAGTCGCGCTCGTCGTGGCGAAGCTCTTCAATATCATCGGACCGGACGCGGCGTTCTTCGGCCAGAAGGACGCGCAGCAGGCCCTCGTCATCCAGAGGATGGCGGCGGATCTCGATATTCCCGTGACGATTCTCCTCGGTCCCACCGTGCGGGAAGCGGACGGCCTCGCGATGAGCTCCCGGAACCGGTACCTCGACCCGGAATCCCGTTCGAAGGCGCCCGCGATGTACGCGGCTCTCGCGTCGGCGAGGCGCAGGATCGAGGCAGGGGAACGCGATCCCGCGCCGCTCGCCGCGATGATGACGGGGACGATGCGCGCGGCGGGATTCGACGTCGAATACGCGGGCGCGGTGGACGGCGCGACGCTCGAGCCTCTCGAAAGGATGGCGGGGACGGTCCTCCTCGCGTGCGCCGGCCGAATCGGCGGGACGCGTCTCATCGACAACGTGACTCTCAGGGTATCAGGAGCGAAGGTCGAGGAGATCGTTCTCGAGTTTCCCGAATGGAGCAGGTATGTCTGAACAATGTGGATGCGCCGCGCTGATCCTCGCCGCCGGGGAGGGCACGCGGATGAAATCGAGCCTCGCGAAGGTGCTTCACGCCGTTGCCGGCAAGTCGATGATCAGGCACGTGCTCGAGACGGTCCAGGCCGTGTCGCCGTCGCGCATCGTCATCGTGATCGGGCACCAGGCGGAAGCCGTGCGCCGCGAGCTCGATGGGGAGAGGGTGGAATTCGTCATCCAGGAGCCGCGTCTCGGTACGGGGCACGCGGCGCTCATGGCGGAATGGAGCTTCGGCGGCTTCGCGGGCAGAATCGTCGTCCTGAACGGCGATACGCCGCTTCTGCGCCCCCGCACGCTCGAAAGCCTCGTTGCGTTTCATCGAGGCGAGAGCGCCTCGGCCACCGTTCTCTCCGCCGAGATCGACGATCCGGCGGGTTACGGGCGCATCGTCAGGGACGGGCGGGGCGCATTTCTCCGCATCACGGAACACAAGGACGCGAACGACTCCGTGCGCGCGATCCGGGAGATCAACAGCGGCATATTCTGCTTCGAGAGCGTCGATCTCTTCGGCGCTCTCAAGAAGGTCGGGCGCCGCAACGTGCAGGGGGAATACTATATCACCGACGTGATGGAGATCCTGCGGGGGGCGGGGAAGCGCGTCGTCGTGTACCGATGCGATCAGCGCGAGGAAGTGCTCGGAATCAACACCGTCGAACAGCTCCAGGCGGCGGAAAGGCTGATGAAGAAGGATGGATAGAATCTACGCCCCGTGGCGAAGCGCGTATTTTGCCAGGCCGAAGAAGGACGGATGCCTCTTCTGCGAGATCCGGAAGGAGGAGAACGACGAGCGGGTAGGCATTCTCGAACGAGGGGCTCACTGGTTCGTCATTCTCAATATGTTTCCCTACACGAACGGCCACATCATGATCGTGGCGAACCGGCACATCGAGCGCGTCGGCGAGATCTCGCTCGATGAGGGGCGCGAGCTCGTCACGCTCCTCGCCCGCGGCGAGGGGGCCGTCCGCGAGGCGTATCACCCCGAAGGGATGAACATCGGGATCAACATAGGGCAGGGCGCCGGAGCGGGGATCGCGGGACATCTTCACGTGCATCTCTGCCCGCGCTGGACCGGGGATACGAATTTCATGACCGCTCTCGCGGAAACGCGCGTGGTTTCGGAGGCGCTCGAGGAGAGCTACCGGAGGCTCGCTCCCCATTTCGGGAGGGAGCGCGCGTGACGAGGATGATCGGCAAGCGGAAAAGACGGCCGCGCGCGATCGTCTTCATCGCGCTGCTCGCCGGTCTCATCGGATTCTCACTCGCCGTGCGGTGGCTCGGGCTCGGCGCGCGATTTGCGCGCAATGAGGAGCCTCCGTTCCAGATCGAGATCCTGAATGGAACGAGGGAGACGGGCATCGCCATGGACGTGGCAAAGGAGCTCAGACGCCGGGGGATCGACGTTCTCATCGTCGACAACGCGGAGCGCCTCGACTTCGCCGAATCGGTTCTCGTCGATCGGAGAGGCAATCCGCGTCTCATGCGGAGGCTCGCGAAGACCCTCGGATGCCGGACGATCCTGGAGCAGATAGATCCCGCTCCCTTGGTCGATGCCACCTATATCGTCGGGCACGACCGCGTCAGGGGATCCGCCGGCGGAAGAAGTTAAGGTTTGTCGCCCGGAGGGGGTTTCCGGCAAGGTATTGAAGGTGGGGCCGCTCGACCTCGATCTCCTCATTCTCACGCTCACCTTCGGATTCTCCCTGAAGGTGAATCTCATCAGCGTTCTCGGAATCGTATTCGTCGCGCTCTTGCTTCGAATGTACGCCTGAAAGGGAGGATGGACGCCATGATCTTCGCGACTCTCGGACCGGGCTTCTGTTTCTTCGGGCCCGTCGGCTGGCAGGAGCTCCTTATCGTCCTGTTCCTCGTGCTTCTGTTCTTCGGGCCGAAGAGGCTTCCCGACATGGCCGAGGCGCTCGGCAAATCGATCCAGCGATTCAAAAAGGCCTCGCGGGACATGGGCAACGAGATCCAGTCCTCGACCGAGAAGAAGCCCGAGATCGGCGAAGGCAAGGACAAACAGGGCTGATCACTGGAGCGGCTTTTCCCTCAGATCCTCGACCTTTGCGTTGTCCCTGATATCCTGATACCAGCTCGCCATGAAGCGGTTGGCGACCTCGTTCCGCATCTCGCTTACGATGCCCTGCCGCGCCTCGACGTACTTCGCCATATCCGGCTCCGTGCGCTCGACGATCTTTATCAGGTAGTAGCGGCCCTGTCCCTTGATCGGGGGGCTCACGGCGTTCACCGCGAGGAATTTGCAGGCCGTCTGGAAGGGCGTGTTGGTTCCGATCTCGGGAATCGCATCTCCTACCTTGAACGAGGGCGTTTCCTTGACCGCGAAGCCCTTCGCCTTCGCGACCGCGTCGAATGAACCGCCCGAAAGGATTTCCTTGCGGAGGGATTCGGCGACGGCGCGCGCCGCGTCGGCTTCCCTGTTCACGCGAAGCTCATCGACGAGCTGCGGACGAACCTGCTCGAACGTTTTTTCCTGCTCGGGAAGCGCCTCGATCACCTTCACGAAGCGGATCGACGTTTCGCCGTCGATCCCGTAGCTCACGCTGCCCTCTCCATAGTTGAACGCGAAGCTCGCGACGCGCGGGGCGAAGCCCAGATCCTTGATGAACATCCCTTGCGCGAAGGGCTCCGTGTCGAAGGTTTTGAGCTTGCGGTCCGCCGCCGTCTTCTCGAATCCCTTGTCGTGAATCTCGGTGCTGATGTCCCTCAGAACCAACTGGAGGGAGTCGACGGTGTCGGTCCCGGGCTCGACCTTCATGAGAATATGTCTCGCATGGATCGTTTCGATCCCCTTTTCGGTCTTCCGTTCCTCGACCTTGATGAGATGATAGCCGAACGGTGTGCGGACCGGCTCGCTGAGCTGGCCGGGCTTCAAAGCGAAAGCGGCCGCGTCGAACTCGGGAGCCATGTCCCCCTTCTTGAAGAATCCGAGGTCTCCGCCCTTATCGGCGGTTGTGTTGTCGTCCGAATACTCCTTTGCGGCCTCGGCGAAATCGAGCGTCCCCTTCGCGATGTCCGCGCGGATGTCCTCGGCGCGCGCCTTGATGTCTTCCTCGTCGGCGGCGGTGGGCTTCTTCTCGATCTCCATCACACGCACGCGGCGCATCGCGGGCGCCTTGAAATCCGCTTTTCTCTGCTCGTAGAGGCCTCGAAGCTCGGCGTCGGTAGGCTCGTAGGGAGCTCCTTCGGCCTTCTGTATCGGAATCTGCACGTAACGAGCCTTCATTGCGAGGTTCTGATCCTTGAAGCGCTCGAGCGCCTCGTTTTCGGGGATGTGAATCTGCGAGACGAGGTAGGTTTGGAGCTTTATCTCCGGTATCGCCGCGCGGCCCCATCGCTCGAGCTCGGTCCAATCGGCATCCGGATCGGAGAGCGCCTTGAGGTACGCCTGATAATCGAACTGCCCGTCCTCGGTCTTGAACATGGCCTGGAGAGAAGGATGGGGGTTCTGCCGAAGGAACGAGACGAGCTCGGCGTCGGAAACCTGGATGTGAAGCTTGTCGATTTCCCTCTGCATGAGCCTTGCCTGCACGGCGTACTCCCACGCCTGGTCGGCCAGGAGGCTCCGTTCCATGTCGCTCGGGGTGTAATTCTCCCCCTTCTGTATCTTGACCTGGTTGTAGAGCTGGTTCAGCACGTCGTTGTATGCCTGCTGGGAAATGGCCTGCTTGTCGACGTTTCCGACGATGTTCGCGTCGAACTTCCGCTGCTTGGGCCCCTGGAGGTCCATTCCCCATACGGCGAAGATTGATATCACGAACGTGAGGACCACGATCCAGAGAATCGTCTTCGTTCTTTGGCGTAAATCCCTGAGCATACTCGATGTTCCTTTTCTTCTAAGTATTCCGGGCTCGATCACGAGCGCATGTGTCGAAAAACCTGATGTAAATTAGCATATTGCGCCAATGAATGCAATTCTTTTAAAGCCCGGATTGACATGCGGGCGACCCCGGTGATACGGTGCATCCGCCATGAAATCACGATATGCCGCACTGTGTGCCGTCCTTCTCTGCGCAGCCGGCTTGGCGCGCGCGGAAGGTCCTCGTTGGCCGCTGAACGAGCCCCGGAAGCTCAGCTCGAGCTTCGGCGAGTACCGCGACGGGCACTACCATGCGGGAATCGATCTGAGGACCTTCGGACGCATCGGGCTGCCGTGCCTTGCACCCGACTCGTGCGAGGCCGTGAGGCTTCGCGTTTCGCCGATCGGGTATGGAAAGGCGCTGTACGTGAGGTTCGGAGACGGCCGTACGGCGGTCTTCGCCCATCTGAGCGGCTTCAGCCGCGAGCTCGATTCGCTCTCGTATCATTGGAGGCTCGCCCGGGGGAAGAACTCGTGCGATTTCGAGATGGGAAGCGGGGGATTCCGCTT